>CACSIN010000008.1 GCA_902705835.1 BD1-7 clade bacterium | reverse complement strand
GTGCGCATTATAGAGACAAGCTCTTGATACGCAAGCACTTTTTTAAGTTTTTGTGAAAGTATTTAGTGAGGCTTTCAGCCGGCTAACACATTCACTCAGTCACTTTAAAAAGTGCCTCTACACGTTGCTGGCGTTTGCCTGTCTGCGTGAAGAGGAGGCGCATTATAGGGAACCTCATTTTCCGCGCAAGTGTTTTTTACACTTTTATTTAGCGTTTTGATTCGACCCTTTTAAATCGATCAAAGTTCCATCAAAACACTCCCAAAAGCCATATAAACCAAAAGGCTGCTCACAAAACACCCAATCGCTCACCTGGCGTTGAATCGTACCTATATAAGGTGCAACTAAATACACTCCGTACAGATACTAAAAAGCCCCGACCAAGGTCGAGGCTTTTTAGTATCTGACTACATCATCAACCCAATCAGCAACACTCAAACAAATATACAGTAGCTATATAAGCGCACGATGCTGCCATCGATGTTATTTCGACTTCGGCTTCACATAGAGAACAAGACTATGGTCAATCAAGTCAAAACCATGACGCTCGGCTATCTCATGCTGAAGACGCTCGATTTCGTCATCACGGAATTCAATAATCTCTCCCGACTCTGAGCAGACCATATGATCATGGTGCTCGCCAGAGGAGATCTCAAATACACTGTGCCCACCTTCAAAGTTGTGCCTCTCAACTAACCCTGCCGACTCAAACTGGGTTAATACCCGGTAAACTGTCGCCAGGCCAACATCTTCACCTGCATCTAACAAGGTTTTATAGACATCTTCGGCGCTGAGGTGACCGCCAGTATTCTGAGCATCATCCAGAATCTGTAGAATCTTCACCCGGGGCAAAGTGACTTTCAAACCGGCTTTTCTTAATTCCTGGTTTCCTGATGGCATGTGATCAAGCCCTTAGCGCAATTAACAGTAATGGGATATGATAGCGTTTAAATACAAATAAATCCGACATGTTATCCAAGAATATGAATACCTTCAATCTCACTAAGCGCTGCGCACTCATTCTGTGCATCGTATTAGGCGCAATAACCAGCGCCTGCAGCACCGCGCATTTCCCGTGGGTTTATCGTGTGGATGTCGATCAGGGTAACATTATCGACCCTGAACAGCTCGAACAAGTCACTCTCGGCATGACGCCGCGACAAGTGCAGTTCCTGCTCGGCACGCCCTTGCTGCAAGATCCGTTTAACGATAACCGCTGGGACTACTTCTACAGCTACGAAACCGGTAAAGGCCTGATTACCCGCGAGGGCGTCACCCTGTTCTTTGATGAAGGCAAGCTCGCCGAAATCAAAAAGCGCGAATACCCTATGGTTGATCGTAAGTTCTAAGTTCGAGCAACATACACTCAGCACATATACCTATAAAAAAGCGCAGCCTAACAATATAGACCGCGCCTTTTTTATGTCCGTTTCAGATCACCGGCTTCGTCGTTCCTTATGATTGACACTACAGCCAAACGTCATAATCCAATCGAAAAGACAAACCGATAGCACCATCAAACTCGCTAATACTTGGCTCAAACTGACTTATTTATCGGTTTTTTTCGCTTTGGCTTTGTCCGCTCGTGCTTTCCGTGACGCCTTTGGATCCGAAATCAGGCCACGATAAATTTCAATCCGATCACCATCAACCAACACCTGCGTTTTCGGTTTGATGGCCTTGCCAAAGATTCCCATCTTCGAATTTTCAACATCTAAGTCCGGAAAGAACTTAGTAATATCAGACTGCATCGCAGCATCCAGTGCCACAGTGCCTTCCTCAACATCCACTTCTACAATTTTTTGCACTTCAGGCAATGCGTATGCAATTTCTATTTTAATCATCTTCGGCCGTATACCTCGTTTGCGCGTTTGGCTAACGCATCCACCATATTATTGCTGACACCATCAAACAAACGGCTTGTTGCCATGCCCGCAATGCGGCTCGACAACTGAAACTGAATATCCAGAATCACCTTGCAGACGGTGTCATCCAGCCGCTGAAAAAACCAACGCCCTTCAAACGTATCAAAAGGGCCGTTATCCAACGACATCACAACGGATTTGGGTGCATCCAAAACATTACGGGTGGTGAATTGCAGCTTAATGCCCCGCTTCTCCAAATAAAGAGTCGCTAACATTGCCTCATGAGAATGCTCATGCACTTCGGTTTGCACACAACCATCCATATATAAAGGATAAGCCGACACATCATTCACCAGATCAAACATCTGCCGATCACTATAAGGTAATAATGCGCTGCGATTGATATGTGCCATACACCAAGCCCGAAAAAATGGACGCTTATTGTGGTGAAAAGCGGCTTCGGAATCAACAACAATACCCAACCCCACCAAATGCCTTTATAATCGCGCAATGGCTAAGAAGAAACCGAAACAACCCAGTAACGTGATCGTGCAGAATAAAAAAGCACGTCATGATTTTTTCATCGAAACCACGTTTGAAGCAGGCATGGTGCTTAAAGGCTGGGAAATTAAATCCCTGCGTGAAGGCAAAGTGCAACTGGTGGATAGCCACGTGTTCCTGAAAAATGGCGAAGCCTGGCTACTCAACGCCATCATTACCCCGCTGCCCACAGCCTCAACACACTTTGTGACCGAGCCGAATCGCTATCGTAAGCTGCTACTGAACAAGCGCGAACTCAGTAAAATCATCGCCAGTGTGAACCAAAAAGGGCATACCTGCGTGTGCACCAAAATCTATTGGAAGGATCACCTAGTAAAATGCGAAATCGCGCTGGCCAAAGGTAAAGCGTCGCACGATAAGCGCCAAACTGAGAAAGAACGTGACTGGAATCGCGAGAAATCTCGCATTTTGCATAAAAACCAGTAAAGCGCCCTCAAAGCCCCTAACAACATACTGCCCTGAAATTCATAAAGTAAATATTGCAGTTATAAGCATTTGGGCAGATAATTGCCGATCGAAATATCTTTCTGGGGTCGATTTGGATTCGACGTCGGTATCAAGATTTTCTGGTGCATGCCGTGATGTCAGCGAATCACGTAAACTCAAAGCTGAAAACGTTATAGTTGCAAACGACGATAACTATGAAGGTTACGCACTAGCTGCATAAACCTTTAACAGAGGTTCGCCCTCTGTCGGTCAATAACAAGGTGCCAGTATCGCGCTATTGACTGTCATATAGAACTGGATCGTAGCGATGCTTGCTTGAGGCTGAGTTACTAAACATTATCAAGATCGCGACTTACGTCCTGCCCATCGGGCTGTAAGAAGCTAAATCAATTGATGGAATCTAAGCATGTAGAGCCGAAGATGGCGAACCGACGGACGCGGGTTCAATTCCCGCCGACTCCACCAAATAAAGCCAGTAAAATCAAAGGTTTGCGTAAGCAGACCTTTTTTTTGTCTACAAAATGACGACCGCAATTCAAGTGATCCTCCGGCGAACGTCAAGATCCTTGAAGTAATCGACCTTCGAGCACAAAAGGTTATTAACAGCACTGTCAGTCCGACAGCTTAAGGAAATATACGTTGTTTAATGTTGATGATCATATAGCCAAAATATCTGATAAGAAAATTGAGGCAATTGTTAGGCCTGCATTTAACTTTTTTGAGAGCACACCATATTATCAGCTAGACAATTTGCCTAATTTTAAAGGTGCTGGGGTATATGCGCTCTTCCTTAAATCAACCGAGGGTACATGCTACGCTGGGAATTTACCGCCGTTGCATCCAATCTATATTGGAAAAGCAGTACCCAAAGGATCACGCCAAGGCAAGAAAAACACTGTTGGATCAGTGTTGAAGAGCAGACTCAATAAGCACTTGAAGAGTATAAATGAAGCAGAAAATCTTTATGCGAGCAATTTCGTATGTAGGTTTATGATCCTTCAAGGTCAATCTACCGACATGATCAGTGCAATGGAATCGTACTTCATCAGGCAGTACAACCCGTTGTGGAATACCTATATCGATGGCTTCGGCATTAATGCTCCAGGTAAGGGAAGATATAACCAGTCTCCATCAGAGTGGGATACTCTCCACCCCGGCCGGTATTATGCGAAACAACTTACTGGGAAACCTAGAGATATGAATCAAATTATGGATAAAATCTCTAACTATTTACGAACTTAATTAAGGTTAAAATTATAAATGTCGAAAATGGCGTCAATTGAACTATTCGCAGGTGCTGGAGGTTTAGCTCTTGGCCTCCATGAAGCTGGATTTTTGCCTAAAGCAGTAATTGAGTTCAATAAGGATGCTTGTCGTACCCTTCGTGCAAATCAGATTTTTTTGCAAGGTAGCGGCGTACATGAAGGAGATGTCTCTCAATTCGATTATTTCAGCATCCCTGAAGCTGTAGAACTAATATCAGGCGGTCCGCCTTGCCAACCATTTTCGTTAGGAGGAAAGGCAAAAGGACATAGCGACTCTAGAGATATGTTTCCTGAGGCAATTCGTGCAATTCGAGATAAAACCCCTAAGGCATTCGTGTTTGAGAATGTAAAAGGGATATTGAGAAAAAGTTTTTTCGATTACTTTGAATACATAATTCTTCAGCTTCAATACCCTTCCATTGAAAAAAAGAATGGCGAGGAGTGGGAAGTTCATCGCGAAAGGCTTGAAAAATACCACACAAAAAACCCTCACACAGGCCTTGAATACAAAGTAGTTTATCGTTTGGTTAATGCCGCAGACTATGGAGCACCCCAGAAGCGAGAGCGAGTATTCATTATAGGCTTTAGATCAGATATCGACGCAGAATGGTCATTCCCAAAGCCAACACACTCAGAAGATGCTTTGCTTTGGAGCAAATGGGTTACAAAAAAATACTGGGAGACTCATGGAGTCCCCTGCCCAAAAATCGATGATAGAACCGCTAGAAAGGTTGAAAAGATCAAACAACAATATGGAATGTTTGATCCAGAACTAACGCCTTGGAAAACCGTACGTGATGCAATCTCCGACTTGCCGGACCCGAAGTCAGAAGAGTCCCTCGCTTTTAACCATCATGTATTTAAAGATGGTGCGAAAATTTATCCTGGGCATACTGGTAGCTATATAGACGACCCATCTAAAGCGCTAAAGGCTGGAGGCCACGGCGTTCCAGGAGGAGAAAACATGATTCGATTTGAGGATGGAAGCGTTCGATATTTCACAGTCCGAGAAAGTGCCAGAATACAAACATTTCCCGATGACTTTAAGTTTGAAGGATCTTGGGGAGAGGTTATGCGTCAATTAGGGAATGCAGTTCCAGCAGAACTCGGAAGAAAGGTTGGTGAATCTATTTTTCAAGCCTTACAAAAAGAAACAGGAAAAACACTAAGCATCTGATCCTCATTCAATATTGGCGAGCGGATTTAGATTAACGGCATCTAAAAGGTGATCCGGTGACAAGTGCGCGTAACGCATAGTCATATTTATTGTCGAATGCCCCATGATTTTTTGTAGCGTAAGAATATTTCCACCATTCATCACGAAGTGACTCGCGAAACTATGCCTAAGAACATGCGTCGCCTGCCCCTTTGGGAGCTTGATTGTTGTCTTCGCCAACGCCCTTCTGAAAGAGCTTATTGCTGGGGCGAATAGCTTACCCGAACCATGTGTATGTAATTCATGGGCTAGCTCTTCACATATTGGGACAGTCCGATTTTTTCCACTTTTTGTATCAGTAAACGTAATCGAGTTATTTCTAATATGCCGGTCAAACAAATCTTCAGCTTCTCCCCATCGAGCTCCGGTAGATAAGCAAATCTTTGTAATCAATAGCGTATGTGGGTTCTCTGCTGTGGCTTCGATCTGATTTAAGAGCTCTTCAATTTGGTTATTCGTCAAGTATGACAATTCGTTTTGAGATATCTTGATGGGGCGTATAGCTTTCAAAGGGTTTTCATAATCGATTATTTGTGTGCGATGTAACTCATTAAATACCGCTGAAATATAACCAAGTTCATTGTTAGCAGTTTTAGCAGACAAGCCTGATTGAAGGCGTACATCCCGATACGCAAGGTATTGTTCAGGCTTTAACCTCTTTGCTTGAGGGTCACCTAATGCATCGCATATCGAGCGTAGTTTAGTTTCTCTTCGGGTACTGTCTCTGAGCGTTTGACCATGATTAGCAACCCACAAAGTGATCAATTCCGATAGCTTTCGTGAATCTCCATTGCCCGAATTCCACTCTTTACTCTCATAAGCCTTGCTCAAGGCATACTTTTCAAATCTCTGAGCTTCTAATTTAGTATCAAATTTTTTTCTAACTCTTTTCCCGTTTCGCCCAAATGGATACAAATCGACTAACCAACTACTACCAGATTTTTTCACTGCCATTAAAAAATATACCCCCTGTCGACCCCAGATTTAGTTAAAAATTCCAGCCATTCGAGCGCTATAACATCAGCTGCACTAAGCTCCGAATTGGGATCCATTTTAAGTACGTTTTTACGAATCCTATCAAGTCTTTTTGCCCTTGATTCATTTTCGATAGAGTATAATTCTTTGAATTTTTCCGATTTATAAAACTGATCTAACTCGTCTATACGCGTAACAAAATTATCATTCAACCAGCCTAAACTAGGAACATGCTTCAGCATTGTCTTCCGATAAAAATCATCTTCATCTAGTTGCGCCTCAGCGTCAGATAAATACTGGAGTGCAATCGCTTCTGTGATAGGACTAATTTGCCCAGATTCAGGCAACTCTTCTCCAAATATCAACCAATGCCTATACATCGGCCATAATTCACATACCTCTAATATTTCATCAATTCTTACATTTACCTTCCTGTTTACAACTGAAGCCCACCTTTCAGCACTAACGTGAGTCATTTTTCCTAACTTGGGCCGCGATACTTTCTTCGCTTTTAGTAAAAGTTTTAAACGTTCAACAATATCCATAGATCTTTCAACTCAGCTTTAATGGAATTATTCCTTGACATGTCGACAGTATGGTCGCTATATTTTCATGGAATTATTCCCTGATTGTAGCAATTATAAAAAATAGTGCAATAAAGTGTAGAAACATATGGAAGAGAAAATGGAAACATCTACTCAAGGACTGGTAAGTACAGGGCCAGTTGTTACGAAGCAGCTTTTTTCACACATGACTGGCCTCACGAAAGAAACTATCAGAGGCATGATCGAGCGTGGTCACTTGCCAACAGTAAAAATTGGTAAGCATCGAATGATCAATGTTGCATTGCTGACGAAAGAAAGTCTCGAACGAGAATTTGAAGAATAAAAGATAGCCATACCAGCGCCAACTGGTATGGCCGATAAAGGGTGCGCCAACACCCTTCAACGTTCCAGCTTAGCCAAAAGAGGAACTCGCTCATGTTAGCGTATTCGTCATGTCATGACCAATTCACCGGTTATGACGGTAGCATCTATAAAAATGAAGTACTGAATCGTTTTGGAACAAATGATTGTGCATTATTTCGCAATGATATTATCTCCAAATACCCAGATTTAGCACCGGCCATTAGAGCTGAATATCATTACATTGCGACACAACTCTCTCATGTCGAGGCCAACACTCGTCTTCGTGTTTTAGACAAAAAACTCCATATTAAAGACTTTAACTTTCTTGCCGATAATTCTGATCTAGTTGCACTTTCCGAAAAGCTTGCCAAGCAATGCACGGAGATCACAAAGGCGTTCTATGTCGAATCTAACGCCTTTATAGAGTGTTCACGTATTGCAAGTTCATACAACGTAGAAGCTCCAGACCCCAAGAAGTATGGAGGTAGCCTAGCCCCATGTTTGTCACGTCTCAGCTGTGGCAAGTGGTGGAAACGAAATCTCAAAAAAATTCAAAATACCTCTATTGATGCAGTCGCCAGAGAACTTCGCCAAGTACACGGTAAGAAACAGAGTTACTGTTCGACGATTGCTTTAAATAAACACCGTCAGCAAAAACGAAACAATCGCGATTATCTCGAAAGCCAAATAGCCATCAATGAGCTCGATGAACAATACACGTTGGCGCAGCTCGCAGATAAGACAGTATCCAACCCGGTAATCAGACGTTTTGAGACCCTTACGAGATGCAAAGGCTTTGAACTTATTGCCCATGAATTCGGACACGACGGAGTTTTTCTCACACTAACCACGCCTTCTCGTTTTCATAGGATGGTTTACATAAAAGCTAGAAATAAAGGCGGTCGCGATAAGGTCGTAGCAAACAGCAAATTTTGTTCGTCGGCTACTCCACGAAAAGCTCAAGACTATCTAAATAACTTATGGGGCCGCATTCAAGCGAAGCTAGGGCGTGAAAACATTAAGCCCTATGGCTTTCGAGTTGTTGAACCCCATCATGACGGCACACCTCACTGGCACTTTTTACTCTTCGCCAAACCAGAACAAATTCCAGAAATCATATCTATTTTTCGACGCTGGGCCTTGATGGATTCACCGGACGAAACCGGTGCAGAAGAACATCGGTTAGATGTTGAACTAATGAAGAAAGGGATCAACCCGAAAACCGGAAAAGAGTATTCAGCGACCGGTTACATCATTAAGTACATATGCAAAAACATAGACGGGCACGGAATAGACAACACCGAGACAGCAGCAGATAAAAGAAATTGCAAAAACAAAGACGCTATTGCTGTTGCAGAACGAATCGAAGCCTGGGCGAGAACACATCGAATCAGACAATTTCAGCAAATAGGCGGGCCAAGCGTGACAGTGTGGAGAGAGTTGAGACAAATAACCGAACAAGAAGGAACGTTAGAGAAAATTCGCTCGGCTGCTGACAACGGCGATTGGCATGCTTTCGTAAAAGCTATGGGAGGGCCAAATATTCCTCGAAACCAATATCCAGTTAAACCTGCTTACGGTCAGTCGGAAAAACTAGACCGCTCTACAGGTGAAATACAAATCGTCACTGAGACTAGATATGGCGATGAAGCCAAAGACCGAGTTGTCGGCGTGCTTATGGCTGGGATTACTGTGTTAAGTCGAACACATATTTGGGAGATTCGGGACAATGGAAAAGTCATAGCAGCTCGCCAGAAAATCATGAGTGGCATTGTCGATCTACTTGAAGAAATCAAACTACTTGAAGAAGTCAGAATTCATTCTCACGAAGTCGAGCTTCCTGATATTCAGCCAAACAAGTACGCGCAATCGATTCGAAACGCATACGGCATCGGCTGTATTCCTGAAGCGCAGCTTTGCTGCGCCTTGGATTCATGTCAATAACTCTACGCAACCACAAAAAGGAAAGCGAAATGTTAAAAGTAAGCATCATTGATGGACACCACCAACCACAGTCTCGAAACACACAGAAAGGCGTTCGATACTTTCAGAATGCCTATGTAGACCTTGGGGGCGCATACCCGCAGCATATTGAGCTGCCAATAAAAGCGCCTTCAGAAGCCCACCCAATCGGGGACTACAACGTGTCTATTTCATCCTTTCAAGTTGGTCGCTACAAGAACTTGGAACTGAACCCATTTGAACTGAGCTTAGATCCGGCTTCCAAAGCCAAAGCTCAGTAACCTCTTGAAGCTTCACGTTATCAGAGCGTTATTCAGGGAGAAAAATGACTTATTACTTGGTATGTGATGAATCAATAAATCTCGCAGACCTGACGTGCTCAACCGGCTGGGAAGCGGTTGTTATTCAACCATCTCAGTCGGAATTTGATCCTGGTGATTTAGACCCGGTTCTAATCGCAGGTGCAATAGGTGCTGGGTTTTTTAGCCTAGTGCCAATATGGGCGGCAGGCATGGGCCTTCGCTATTTATTAAGTCTATTAACATTTAAAGGATGATCTTATGGATTCAGCAGCAGTTACAGCAATTACTTCAGCGATTGACTTCTCAACTATTATCACAGGCATTGGCGCTATCGCCGCTGCTATTGTCGTAGTGAAAGTTTCAATTGTTGGGGCTCGAATGTTGTTGTCACAACTTCGCGGATAAATAGGGGGGGGGGCTTTGCCCCCTTTTTTTAATTAGGGTGTTATATGGCAGATCTTTACTATTGGTCATTCTTCTTTGGTGGAATGCTTTTGTTTATTCTTCAGTTCTCAACGCTATGAAAAAACAGCTATTTCTTTCTATTCTCCTGTTTTTTATGGTTGGCTCATCACAGTCAGCCTTCCCCTCTAGTATTTTTACAAATACGAATGTCGTGCCATTGAATGATGGTTCGAAAGCTACCTTGAGGGGAGTTACTTCCATTAATAATGCTGGGCGTTCTGCCGGTGTTGTTATCGATGCCAGGGATAGGTTTGGTAACCGGGTTAGGGTTGCAAAGACTGTAGGTATTAGTCCGGCTAAATTGAAATCGTATTATCGTGTTTGTTTGCGAAACCCTCTCGCTTGTGTTGCTTCAGCGGCCATATCTGCCGCGTTGATTCAATACGGCTATTCCATCTTAGATGGCATGGCTGTTTCATCTGCTAATGCATCGTATCCTGATTGTCAGTCTCTGCCACTTCCTCGCGATACGGATGGCGGGGTAACTACCGCATTAGGGCCTATCGATTGCCAAACGGGGCCAAACTGGAGAGGGGAGTACTATGTCTATTCTCTGTCTCAGTTATCAGGCGGGCAGCTTATTAGTGAGGATTTTTCATGGATTTATCAGTCTGGTGATTCCTCCGCATCGTATCTGGTTACGCGTACATATATATTTTCTTCAGAGCCAGCTCCTGAGCCCGAAGAAATAGCAGATGAAACGTTAGCGGATATCATGCTTAACGATCCGTCGACTCTTCAGATTCAGGAAGGCGTTTTTCCTGATATTTTCGGTGAAACAACGTTATCCGATACGGATCAAGCAACTGGTGAGGATCTGGTTCAGTCGCCATCAGACCCCGTTGATTTAACTGGTGTTGAGTCACGACTCGATCAGCTGATCGAGAACACAACTTTCGAATTTTCCCCACTTCCTTCGCATACTATCAATGATAAGACGAGTTTGGATGAAGTGATGTCGTCGTTTTATACCCGTATTACTCAAGCGCCAATCATACAGTCGTTTAGTGCTGTTGGCGGCGTCATTAGTGAAGGCGGATCATGTCCTATTTTTACAGTTGATCTCAGTGGAACACTGATCGGGAAGACTGTTTCAACTGATGCACATTGTGATCTTGTCGAATATATCAGGCCTGTACTTGGCACACTGATGATGGTGGTTTATTTAATTGCTGCATTTAGAATATTTGCCAGTGCATAGGAGGTGTCGGTGGATTGTTCAGCTTTCGATTTAGGTTGTTATATTGATTGGGTCATAGAAGAGATCAAACTGCTCTTTATTTCATTCGCTGACCAAATTATGTCGTCAATTGCTGGAGTCTTTGAATCGATTCCGGTGCCTGGCTTTTTGCAGAACATAGGTGCTTTTTCACTTTCTTCAGACATCCTCTATTTCACAACACTTTTCCAGTTGCCTGCAGGGTTGTCACTTGTTGTAAGTGCTTATACCGCCCGTTTCATCTTGCGTCGAATTCCGGTAATAGGGTAGCTATATGCCAATTTCTGCTTATGTCGGACTACCAAGGTCGGGCAAATCATACTCGGTTGTTGAACACGTTATCCTTCCT
This sequence comes from BD1-7 clade bacterium, assembly GCA_902705835.1. Taxonomy (NCBI): domain Bacteria; kingdom Pseudomonadati; phylum Pseudomonadota; class Gammaproteobacteria; order Cellvibrionales; family Spongiibacteraceae; species BD1-7 clade bacterium. Next base: position 90,719 of record CACSIN010000008.1, on the reverse strand, counting down.
GCGTTGAAGTCTGGTCGAGAAGTGTTATCGAATATTCCAATGAATGATGATGTTGTTTTTGAGGAGTTCGGCGTTCTGCCTACGTATTTCGAAACTCAACAAGCCTTGGATAACCCCTCTTTTTTTGACGATGTTCCACACGGTGCAATTGTTATTCTTGATGAAGCTTGGCGATTATGGCCTTCTGGCATTAAGGCGAATAATGCCAGGGATGGTGATAAAGCTTTTTTAGCTGAGCATGGCCATAGATCAGCGAACGGGCACGTCATTGAAGTTATTTTAGTCACTCAGGACCTGACGCAAATTGCATCATTTGCCCGAAACCTTATCGAGACAACTTATCGAACCGTAAAGCTAAGTGCTGTCGGGCAGGATAATCGATTCAGAGTTGATATTTATCAGGGTGCTGTATCTGGTCCAAATCCACCTAAAAGGTTGAGGAGTGACCAACGTTTTGGTTCTTATCAAGAGTCGGTATACAAGTACTATGTTTCACAAACTCAAGGTGATGGTCAGCATTCTTCTGAAGCAAAGTCTGATAAGAGATCCAATATATTGACTGCCGCATGGCTTAAATGGGGAATTGTATTGATGGTTTCCTTATCAATTCTCTCGTTTTTTGGCCTCAAACAAGTTTATCAAGGTTATGCAAACGCTGGTCAATCTAAGGGTGCTGAGGAGTCGACCAGTTCGGGTATCCCTGTAGTTAATCCGGTGGTTATATCTGATAAGTCTATTGTTCGGCCTAAGCCTTCAAAGCCTGACTATCTTGAAGGGCGTGAGATTGAGATTACCTGGAATATGGGTCGTTATCCGGATATCGATTACCGCTTCAGGGTTTCAAAAGGATCTTCTTATTTTGAGCTTTCTGAATCAGATATACAGCGGCTTGGTTATTCATTGAGTGCTATCAATCAATGCTTAGTTGTTATTAAACGTGAATTGTCCAGCCATTTAGCCACATGTCATGCATCTGACAAATCTGATTCCCTAGTTAATTTTGATTGGGGCGTGTCTTCTGAGGAGGGTTAGATCTATCTGATATGTGAGTAAGCAGAGCGCACGTCATATCAGATAGATCTTTCTCACAAGAAAGATCTAGTTCTATCGATCTGCGCTATTTTGCGCGAAGCGCTTTCTCTAGGTTTTTTGTGTTTCATTTCAGTACGTGTGTTTATTCTTTTAAACCTCGTTAAATGATAACTGCGCATAGTACGNCATTATGTCGAGGCCGATATCTGGCACAACTCTCCCAGTTCCGGCTACTTTTAGCTCAAATCTGAGCTTCACCAGATAATTCCAACAGAACCCCTATTGCGTCATCCAAGCTACTTCTCTGTTCGGAAGATAATTGATGATTACGCATTGTTGTTGAAATCAATGAACTCGTGATATATGAGCAATCTTCGGAGCCTATTTCGCCTCTTCGACTAGATTTTTTTAAGATACGGGCAGCGTGCTCATGATCTTTGATATCGAATTCACTTAACGCGTATTTCATATCACTTCTCCACAAAATTTTTCTTGCAAGAAAATCACACATGACAGGCTTTCCTGCATAGCTGGCTCCCTCTCTTGATTTTGAGTTGAGTGAGCATCCAAATAATGACTACATTCTGACTGCAAAGCAGTGCAGCAACGAGGTCTAACGTGGGTCTAGAATGGCTGCTTTCCAGATGTACTGCACTTTTCCGCACTTAGCTACATAAAGACGGGGGTTCAATTCCCGCCGACTCCACCACATTGAGGTTCAGTTAGAACCGAAGAGCATCAGAAAAGCCCCTAGATTCAACGTCTTGGGGCTTTTTTTATGCCCGTAAGAAACAGGGAGCACTATTTGAAGTGAATAAAAATTGGGGTAACGTTGGGGGTAAGTAGGCGCCTACGAACACCGATACCCCAAATGGATACCCCAACTACGAGGAAGCTCCGTGAAACTCACGAATGCACAAGTCCGGGCGCTAAAACCGCAGGACAAAGCCTACAAAATTGCCGATGGTGCTGGCCTTTATTTAAACGTCGCCAAGACTGGAACCAAATCTTGGCGCTTCAAATACGTGTTCAACAACAAAGAACAAACCTTAACGATTGGCCTATACCCAGAGATCACACTCAAACGGGCACGCGAAAAACACTTCGAAGCCAAACAAATGCTGCAAGAAGGCATCAACCCATCGCAGCACAAACAGAAGATGAAGAAGCTACAGGATGATGCGGGTAAAAATAGTTTCGATTACATCGCTATGGAATGGTTTGAAAAGGAAAAAGATAACTGGTCATCCAGCCACCGAAATCGCATAGAGAGCTTGCTGGTAAAAGATATCTGCCCTTTCATAGGCAAGCAGGCGCTCGATAACCTCAGTGCGCCAGACATTTTAGGCACCTTGCGTAAGATCGAAAAACGCGGTGCTATAGAAACCGCCCACCGCGCCAAGTATATTATTGGTCAAGTTTCTCGCTATGGAATAGCCACCGGTCGCTGCGAACGAGACTACACACCAGACCTGAAAGGTGCCTTGAAAAGGCCTGTCGAAAAACATCTAGCATCCATCACCGACCCAAAACGTGTTGCCGATCTTCTTAATGCCATTGACGAATATGAAGGCACGCCCTTTGTTAGAAATGCCCTAATGCTTGCCCCACTCGTGTTCGTGCGCCCCGGAGAGCTACGGCAAGCAGAATGGACTGAAATTAACTTCGAGAAAGCACGATGGGAAATTCCTGCCGAAAAAATGAAGATGCGGCAACCGCACATCGTGCCACTTAGCGATCAAGCGCTTGCAATATTGAACGAACAACACGAACGAACCAGCCATCGGCAATATGTTTTTCCCGGATTTGTTAGCCCTCGAAAACCAATGAGTGACAACACCATGCGATCAGCATTACGCAGAATGGGATTCGGTAACACCGAAATGTCAGTCCATGGTTTTCGCGCCATGGCCCGGACACTGCTCGATGAAGAGCTCAATTATCGGATCGAATGGATTGAACAACAGCTTGCTCATTCGGTTAGAGACGCGAACGGCCGAGCTTACAATCGAACCACCTATCTCAAACAACGTACAGAAATGATGCAAGGCTGGGCTGACTACCTTGATCAACTCAAAACAGAGGCTGTGAAGCAGCTGGCATCCTAAAACCCATAGAAAACGAAGCCTATCTGAAGAGAAACATATCTAGGTTTCGTTTTCACCATACCTCAATACCTCTCAAATCTTTGTCTCTTACGCCCCCGTAAAGAGCGTTCGCTAGAAAGATCTGTAACATCACCTCCTCGCCTAACAAGGCTCCATTAGTATTAATAAATACGAGGTGAGATGTGACAACACACAAACAACTTTTAGCCCTGTCACCCAGAGAAAAAAGGTACCGCCACTTTGTTGGTGAAAGCCTGTATCTCAACGTCTTTCCCAATGGCACTAAAAGCTGGGGCTACAAATTCTATTTTTCACAAGCCGAACGCTCAATCAGCTTGGGCCAGTTTCCAAGTGTCAGTTTGAAACAAGCTCGAGAAGCCAAAGTGGATACTCGCCGTTTAATCGATAAAGGTATCGATCCAGTAAGCTATAGAAAACGGCAAAAGATGCACAAGAAAGCGCGCGAGGAAAATCAATTTCAATACGTATCGTTAGAGTGGTTGCACAAAAGTCTCGATGACTGGTCTGACCTATACGGCCTGCAGGTCGGCCGGCTGAAAGAAAACTATCTAGACACTGCCTTCAACAAACGCCCCATCGACGAAATTTCACCGCCTGAACTCCTCGAAGTTCTGCGCAAAATAGAAGCGCGAGGCACGTTAGAAACTGCACAACGTGTATTCAGCATTGCCAGCCGAATCTTTCGCTATGCCGTAGCAACTGGCCGGGTCAAACGAGATATCACGACAGACCTGCGCGGGGCACTGAAAACACCGAAGCCAAAGCACTTAGCAGCGATCACCTGCCCCAAAGAATTCGGTCAATTTCTCAAGAAAATCGATGAATACTGGGGTACCCCACAAGTTGCAAATGCCTTACGTATGGCGCCCCACGTGTTCGTGCGGCCAGGTGAGTTACGTAAAGCAAAATGGTCAGAGTTCGACTTTATCAAACGCCGTTGGCTGATTCCTGCAGAACGAATGAAAATGCGCGCAGACCACATCGTTCCTCTAACACCACAAGTGATCGCAATATTGGAAGATCAACGCCAATATTCGGGCAAGCGACAATACGTCTTTCCATCACCTGCCAAGCCGCAAAAACCACTGTCAGAAAATGCCCTCCCGGTTGCGCTAAAAAAACTTGGCTATGGAGAAAAAGCGTCTGCTCACGGATTCAGAGCTTCCGCCCGCACTCTGCTCGATGAAGAACTCCAATTCCCCATCGACTGGATAGAACAACAATTAGCGCATCAAGTGAGAGACTCACTGGGTCGCGCTTACAACCGTACCACCCACATCAAAGGCCGAACTGACATGATGACGGCTTGGAGTAACTATCTCGATGAACTCAAACACCCACATCAATAAGGAACAAACCATGGAAGCAACACAAGTTGCCATGCAAGAAACATCACCCAGCAATCCCATCGTATTTTTAAATTGGGAAGAGGTACAAAAGCGCATCCCAATGTCTTACTCGGCTGTCCAATTGCAAATCAAAGAAGGCGCATTCCCCAAGCCGGTGAAACGCCCAGGTGGCCGCAGTGTATTTTGGGTTGAAAGCGAAATCACTGAATACCAGGAGCAGCTCATGGCGAACCGATAATTACCAAGGCCTGAGCATCTAACCGCAAACGGCCAAACAACACTCAGGTGTAAGATTCTTAACGCGCGCAGGCACCTGACTTTCTTTTGTAAAACACACAATCCAATAAGCACCCGCGAAGCCTGTCAAGTTATGGGCCTAGCCGCTTATTGCCTGAAATTTATGTCGCCCGGCCGCCACCTCACCACGGCAGCACGCGCGACTTGATGGGGAAAGTTATGCCTATTCAACTAACAACCATAGAAAAACGCAATAAACAGCTTCGCCATAGCATTGAGGAATTTATACACCAGCAGAACGGTGCACTGTTTATCACCATGACGTTTATCGAAGGCACTTCAGATATCGACTGCAGAACGGCGGCTAACGAATTGATTAAAAGCACGAATCGTAAGCTGTTTGGCCCAAGATTTAAGCAGCGTGATCAATGCATCGAAGGCTTTGTTATACAAGAGCGCTGCCTCAATAACACCTTGCACTTTCACATGCTGTTCAATTACTCAGATAAGTGTCTGACACACCAAAATATCCAAAGCATCGACATTACGATGCGACAACGGCTACCACGCCTTGTTGCTTTAAGCACTAAATCTAAACAACCTATCTGCAAAGGCAGTGGCTTCTGCGTTAAACCGTATTTTCAACGATGCCTAGCTGCGTACCTACTGAAACACATTAGACGATGCCGCCACCATGTATTGGATACCAACAATATCGGCATTCTCGGCAGAGAGGGTATTCTGTTCGGGGAACCTGTTTGGGCGAATTATACCTAGCCGATATCATGTGCCATCAAGGGGGCAATCTCACCCTCTTGATATAGCTCTACCAGCATATATCTGATCAACTGTCCGCAATAAGTCTGAGATTTGAGCATCTGTTTTAGTCACCACTTCACCAAAACAGAGTGCTTTAAAATACGCTTCTCGCTCATGCTTGACCGAATTTTCACATCTTGAAATCTCGCGCTGAATGGCCCCTCTAGCTTCAACGAAATCAGCGCAGCCATTTAACGTTGGTGCAAGCCAGGAAGCATCGAATGCTTTTAGCCTACAGTTAACACGATTAAGAACTGCAAACGTGTCGTTCCAGGTATTCGCCTTCTCTTCTAAGCTACAACCAGTACCTTCTATTGTTACACTCATGACATTGTTGATGCCTTCACGGTCATAATTTGCGACTACTGAAGCGCCTATCGGATCTACATAAGGATTGAAAGCGAGCCGGCGATTTGAACCTTGCTCCAAAACATCCCTTTCGCCTTTAGCTTTTTCGTTGCACTTTTGGCAACACGGAATGAGGTTGTCAAAATCAACCGCCAAGAAAGGATAATGTTTTTTAGGCAAATAATGATCATAAGACGCTCGCCATTGAACCTCACCATCATCAGACTTTACATTCCTTTCCTCCATCATCTCTTCTGTGCCGCAGAAACAACAAACATTTCCATTGAGCTCCTTATACGCTTTGTAATGTCGATCCATCGAAGGAGTACCACCAGCAGCATCAGTGAAACAGGCCAACCCCATTGTCGTTGAATATAAGTAACCACCTAACGTTTTTGCGGCACTCCACAAAGTCGTTAACCTATCAGGATCAGGATCAGGGTCAGGCAGACGACTTATAGACAGCGAAGAATCAGAGAAGAAGATCTGATAAGTGATATGGTTATTATATACCGCTTCAAACGTAGTTTTTTCCAGTTCGTCAAGTTGCGTATATTGATCAAACACAGCTCGAAAATAGCTTTGGGTTTTGGCACTGCCAGCAAGAACCGGTTTAAATCTATTATCAAAACAATTTTCGAATTCATTGCCTGCAAACAGATCAGTGTAAAATTGTTGATGAACCTCATTCAACCAATAGAGACCAGATTCGGGCGGCTTAATTACCTGCCATAACATCTATTCTGCGCTCCCTTCATGGTTATCAAGTTGGCGCCTCAATCGGTTACGGCGGAGATTCAGCTCAAATGAGTCGCCGTACTGTTCAAGATTTCTTAACGTATCTTCCATAGATATTAGGTCACCTTCGTGCTGTGACAAAATATGCTGAATTTCAGCTAACGGCTTTTTAGAAATTAATACATCCAGATCGAACACTGTCGTTAGCAAGGTATCAAACGAGGCTCCGTAAGTTTCGCTTTCCACACCGCTGATCTCAACATGGCCACTTTCATCTTTGCTAAAATTCAGTACACGTTCAGCCTTACACGCCGACAAAACAAAAGGCGAATGTGTAGAGATCAATATGTCTAAATTGCTTGCATCGACATACCTTGAAATTAACTCGATAAACTCCATTCGCCATTCAGGGTTGAAGTGACTTTCCGGCTCATCCAATATAAATAGTGCCTGCTCATCAGCGAACATAATCAAGCTGCCAATCACTTGCATCAACTGATGCTCGCCATCACTCAAACGGTCATACAAAGTCTCGGTATCAGGTTGGCTTAATGTAATCTTGGTATTAATAATACGAATGGGGGCCAGGCCGCCACTTAAATTCGGCACATTACGTGTGTATTGGCTCGTGCGTAATGAGCGCTTCTCGTCACCACTCCATTTTTTAGCCACTAATTGCGTCAGTGTTATTAAGTGCTTGAGAAACACCGTTTCATCTAGATATAAACTCTCGAAGCTTTCCAAAAATGCGTCATTAAAGGTAAACGGAAGAACCCCTGATAACGTGCGCTCATTAAAGGTTTGAGGACATGTCATTGTCGGCAAACCTTGTGAACCAGCACTTAGTTTTATAAGGCGATTGGCTATATCTTTGACGNCCTCAAAGTCCCTAAACGCAGAAAGCCGCAAATCCAGCTCAAAACTAGAAAGGCTATCGATTTTTATCTCTTCGGAGATAAAATGCTGAAAGTCAGGGTTCCTTGTAACAAGTAGAAAAATGAATACCAACTGACTGAAGGTGTGGTCTGTAAACAGTCCAATTGGAAGCGCTGTATCTCTATACTTGAGCGGTTCACCTAAATCCAGTTGATTAAAATAATCCCTGACATTCATATCTCTAGGGATTTCAAATAAATCAGAGTTTGCCTGGTACCGCCTCCTCTTATAATCAATCAATTCCTGCTCAGAACCGTCTTCAAGACCGGATACCGCATCATAACGCCGCTGAAAACCACGGTAGAATGCGGCTTGTTTGCGTATCACTTCATAATATTGAAACTGTGACTTGGCAAAAACAGAACTCAGCCCCTGATTACTGCCAGAAGAATAAGCAACAACTCTCGTGGGCAAGAACTGATGATGATCACTTTCAATAGAGCATGCATCCCCTCCGTTTAAGTACATGCTTAGCCCGTAAGGTTGGCCAATCAGCCGCACTCGATAGCATTCACCATGGTGATTAATTTCGTATTCAATCTTAAATCGGTAGCCTAAATCCATTTTGCAATCGTATTGCTCGTTAAAGTAACGATCAGCATATCCAAAAATATCGGCAATGAGCTCTATGAAGTTGGACTTCCCTGACCCGTTCAAACCGACTAGACAAAGTGGTGAATACGTTGTCGGTGTATTATTAAAGTCGTATACAAAGGGGGTATCTTCAGTGCCTTGAATCGCCTTATATTCACCAATAATTTCTAAACGCTTCAGCCTCATTTTTTGGACTTCGTTCTAGCGTTTGATTTGGCCGCGATGATTCTTTCCAACAACAATTCGGCAGATTCATCATTTGGGTCTTGGGTTACCAACTCACCGCGAAAGGCCTTAGCTAGAGTTGATTGAGTCAATTTATCCAATTGATTTTTTGAATGGCTATATTTTGTTTCCACCCGGTCTGCTAGTGAAAAAAGCTTTTCCACACTTCGAACAATTTCTTTTTGTATTTCCATATTCGGATATGGAATATTAAAATCCCTTATAACTGACATATTAATTCTTGGTGCGGCATTCCCTATAGTTAGGCTTTTCACAAAATCTGTAATCACTGGAGAATTCAATACAATAGTTAGATATTTGGGGTCAATATTTTCTCCTGCCCTAATCACAATCATCCTTTGCCCCAAACAAAGCTCCACTCCCTTAGGTATTTGGCACGCAATACCTAAAATCGCCCCTTCCCTACTGTACAGAATATCGTTTTCTTCTGGCTTTAGTCTAGAAACTCGTTTTATGTATGTTTCTTCACTCACAAATTTTTGATCAGTTAAATCCAATTTAAAAGGCTTAAAAGCGGTTGTCCTAACACATAATTTACCTTCGTCTGTCCATTTTGGAGTGGAATGCGGACAATCTACAATTTTGTCAGCAAGCGAGCTTAATTTTTCAACCTTCCACTCTTTTATAGTCACGCCAGTCAACTCACCCGACGTGGCAGCAGCAAGCACCGCTTGGCGGAAGCGTTTTAGGATGGTTGGGATTTTATCAAGGCGCGCTTGGGCTTTATCGACTTTGACTAAGAGGGTGTCGAGTTTATTGGCAATGCGGATTTGTTCGTTGTATGGTGCCAACATTACATCGATTTTACTATATTCCTTAAATTTTAAATTTCGAAGATTATTACTACCGCCCTGATATCTAACCACCTCTCCAGAAAGATAAAAGTGTCGTAGAAAGTAATTCAGATAACGAGAGTCAACATCGACACTTGGGCGCGTCAAACGTAAAAAGTTAGTGCAAACTTTGGGGAATTCAGGGTTATTCGCAAGAGAAGCTTCATCTATAAGAACTGTTCTGCCTACCGGCTGATCAGGTCCACCGCCAGATATTTCGATCAGGATATCACCTAACTCTAGTTTTCTTTTTTCTAAACTACTTGCTTTGACCTTACGGTGTGAAGCAGTAACTCCCTTCTCTTTATTCCAATTTCTGAATTCTGAACCCCTGATACAATATACATCTTCATAACCACGCTCGGTGAAATCATCAGCCTTTCCCCAGTCACCGCCGATTACAAACACAAAAAGAGATTGAAGCTCAGTCTTTACCCAACCTTTCGGTAACTCGCTCACAACTCTACACCTTCTTCAGCCGCACCCAGCTCAACCAAAATTGCCTTTAACTCATTCATGGCACCTGCCATTTCTTCTATAGCTTCATTAATCAGCACATCCGGCTCAGGCAAGTTGGCGGCATCTTCGGTACTGTCGTCACGAATCCACGATAGATCGAGCGAATCGTCTTTGGTGGCTATTTCTTCACGCGTAAAGCAACGCAAACGGCAGCCGTCCGGATCGTCTTGATGCTTTTTCACAAAGGCTTCGCGGGCTTTTTCATTTACTTGGGTAAGATCACCACCAACGGCTTCGTAAAATTCTTCAAAGTGGCTTTGATTAAAAGTCGTGCGCTTGCCAAATTGCGGCATGTTTGAGCGTAGGTCATACACCCATACGTTTTTGGTATTGCCTTTGTCTTGCATGACTTTTTCGGGTTTGGAGAAAAACAGCACATTGGTTTTTACACCGGCGGCGTAAAAGATTCCGGTCGGCAAGCGCAAGATGGTGTGTAGGTTACATTTTTCCATTAAGTCTTTACGGATGGTTTGACCGGTAGAACCTTCAAACAAGACATTATCGGGCAATACCACCGCAGCGCGGCCACCGGGTTTTAACATGCGCAAATACATAAGGTGAAGAAACGCTAACTGCTTATTGCTGGTGTATTCCAATAGATCATCACGGGTGGGGATACCGCCACCCTGTTTGGTACCAAATGGTGGGTTAGCCAGTATTAAACTGGCTGGGGGGAGTGCTTTACCTTCATTCGATAAAGTGTCACCAAATAGAATGCCTGAGCTTTCATCATCCACAGCCAAATCGTGCAGCATCAGGTTCATCATCGCCAAGCGGCGGGTATCTGGCACAAGCTCCATACCGTAGAAAGTTTTGTGCTGGTATCTGTCGTAGGCTTTTTCACCGAGTGTATCGGTGTCGTTATGTTGTTTGATGTAATGATGGGCACTGATCAAGAAACCGCCGGTGCCTGCGGTGGGGTCAACGATGACATCATCTAAATTGGGCTTCATTAACTCGACCATGGCGTTAATGAGTACACGCGGCGTAAAGTATTGGCCGGCACCGGATTTTTTTTCACCGGCGTTTATTTCGAGTAGGCCTTCGTACATATCGCCTAAGCCTTCGGTTTTGGCGCTGTACCAATCGAGTTTATCAATTTCACTGACCAGTTTGGTTAGGGTGGCGGGCTTTCGAATGACGGTGCTGGCATTGGAGAATATCGCTTGCGTGATCAACGAGCCGTGAGAGCCAAGGTGTATCAGTAGCTTTTTGTATTCTTCAAGGCGCGAGGCTGCATTGTACTTTTCTAGATCGCTCCAGCGGTAACCTTCGGGAATACGCTCTTCGGTACCGGTTTCATCAACCATCTTAAGAAAAACGAGATAGGTAAGTTCGTTTAAGTATTCGTGGTATGTCACGCCGTCATCGCGCAGTAAATTACAAAGATTCCAGAGTTTGGCGACTAGATCTTGTGTACTCATGTAGGTTTGCTCGTTCGGTTATCAGGTTGCCTATTGGCGTGCTGTTATGTTTTAGCTGGCTTTATCTTGCTGCCAAAGCGCCTGGTTAAATGTCACCAATACACCGGTGATGGATTGCTCAAACAGTTTATTTGCACGTTTGATACCGCCCTGTGCTTTAAAAATCCCTTGGTCTAGTGTGGCTTCATCAACGATGGTGGTGGCCTTCATTTGTTTGGCGATTAATTTTAGCCATTCTTTTTGCGGTGTTTTCCATTCTTGGCTCGCCAGTATTTTCGCCAGTGCGTTATCGACTCGTTGTTCAAACGGGGTGAGTGCTTCACCTAATGCCGCTTGGCGTATGAAACCGATGATGCGTGCGGTGATATTTTCACTGTTTACTTCATTCCACGCCACTTGTAAGTCTTTTTCTCTAAAGTGGTTTTGTTCTAATTCTACCGCCAGCTCTTTCAAGCTTTTACGCGTCAGTTCCCAGGGTTTGGTGACCACAGTTTGAATAGCCGTGAGGCGATTGCTATTGGCGTTAACGAAATCGTTAAACGATTGCAGGTAATCTTCGGGTTTTTGGCCATCACCGTAACCTGTGGTGATGTTGGTCACTTCATCCGCTTTGTCAGCGATGACGATTGGCGTTGCCATTCCTGCACCTACTACGCGTGCATCGAGTAACTCACCTAAACCTGGGTGCTGGACAANCCACTGAGCTACTTCATTGATGGGCATGTTTTTCAGTTCTTTGGCAAACGCTTTGGGCGATTTACCCACGATGGTTTCAAACGTTTCTTGCTGCTCATCGCTTAAATGCCGGCGTTTTACCTGCAGCTTGGCAATGAATTGATTTCTTGCGAGCTCGTGTAAGTCTTCCGTGGTGTGGGTTGCCGTTATCTCTTGTTCTAATTCACTGAAGCTAATGTCGACTTTGGTGACCACGGGCTTCATCGTACTGACTTTTTCTAACTGCTTGTAGATATCAACCGCATCGTAAATACGGAACGGACCTTTATCAATTTCATCACACAGGCGTGTTGCACGGCCTAACATTTGCTCAAATAAAATACGACTATTGACGCGACGTAGAAACACTAAATTACAAATCGACGGTATATCGACGCCAGTGGTTAATAGATCTACCGTGACGGCAATATTCGGTAAACGGTCGTTTTTGTAAGCCAGTATTTTATTTAATGGTTTATCTACAGAGCCGGTGATTTTTTGAATCGCGTCATCTTCTACTTCACCGTGATAATGTTCACAGGCCTCTTTTAAGGCTTCAACGACCTCGTCCGCGTGCTTATCAGTAACGCAGAATATCAGTGTTTTGGCCGGTGAGTACGGGTTGATGGCATCACTTTCTATCAGCCATTTCGTGACGACTTTGGTAAATTCTGGCGCAATAACTCGACGGTTAAACTGCGAGACATCAAAATTGAGTTCATCGGGGGTCTTATATATTTCTATCGGGTTGCTATTGGCGGGGTTGTAAACTTTAACTTCTTCGTTCACCGCATACTGGATCCCTTGCTCCGCTAACTTGGTATGTATACGCACTGGCGGCAAGTGGTCGTTCAGGTAGCCATCTAACACGGCTTCGGTGTAGCTATAGCTAAACACCGGTTTACCAAATATCTTGGTGGTATGAAGTGCCGGCGTTGCTGTTAAGCCAACCTTGAAGGCATCAAAATACTCTATAACGGCACGGTATTTCGATTGGTAATCTTTTTGGTCACGGAANGTGATTTCTGTTTCACTGAGTTCTCGATCTAACAAGTAGCCACGATGACATTCATCCACCACGATACAGTCGTACTGGCCAACGCCGGGTTTTAACTGATCATCCCCGGTGTAGAGTATGCGACTCACTAATCCTTGAACGGTGGCCACGTGCACTTTTGTGTCATCTTCCGGTTGTACTTCGGGTGGTTTATTCCGCTTCATGCCCATGACATCAAATGTGTCGGCAAAGGTGTTAAGGCCTTCTAGACGAACTTCGCCAAAATCATCGGTAGCCTGCGCACCCAATGCGGAACGGTCAACCAGAAATAGAATACGCCTGAAACGCTCGGCTTTTAATAAACGGTAGATTAAGGCGATACTGGTTTTGGTTTTTCCGGTTCCGGTTGCCATGGCGACCAAGGCTTTTGTCTTACCTGTTTTAATCGCTGCTTCGACTTCTTTGATCGCCTCGATTTGGTAATCTCGCAATTTGAGATTGAAATCAAAACCCATATTATCGAGCTTTTTCTCCGCTTGCTGCGGTGTTTGCTTCAGGTAGGTTTTGATCTCGTGTGGCGAATACCAGCCTTTGAGCGCTTTACGGCGATTAGCGCTATCTCGAACATCTAAAAACCAAATGCCGCTTTCGCGTTCTAGCTGTTTTAAGTAGGGGCGGCCATTCGTCGCAAAGGTTAGCGGGACTTTATAATCACCCCATTGAGTTTCTATGGTGAACGCGCCCTTCGTGCTGAGGCCTTGGGCATATCGTTTTGCCTGACTGATGTCGTCATAAACACTTTTTGACGATTTTTTGGCTTCGACGACCGCCACGGGAGTCATCCCCATGAACAATACGTAGTCGGCTGGGCCTGTTTCCGTAGGCCATTCGGCAATGGCTTTATTCTTATTGGGCTCTGGTCTTGAGCCTTTTGAATACCTGAGGTTTTCGGTATCGGCTTCCCAGTCGGCTTCAATAAGCTGTTGATCGATTAATACGCGTGTTTCAGCTTCTGACAGTTCTAGGTTGGATTTCTCGATCTGTTGAATAAATTCAGTCTGTTGCTCTTTCGCGAGCTGCGTGAAGGTTACCTTGCGCTCAGCATTGGATTTTTCGAACTGTCTACTTAGTTGAACAACCTTTGATTCTTGTTCTTGAGCTAACTCTTCCCATATGGCTTTTTCTTCAGCCATGTCATCTGCACGTTTGGCTTCTGCTTTAGCTTTTTCGACTTCGAGCGCCTTTAGCTGTTCCGCCACTTGCAGTCGTTCGGTCGTGCGTTGTTGTTCTGCCTGAATGATGCGCAGCTTCTCTTCTAGCTCACGCAGGTGGATCGAAGGGTCTTGTGGTTTTTGAAAAGCGCCGAGCTTAAAGCCTTTGGCCTTATCCCCCCCAAATGTTTTGTGGAACCAGCCACTCAGAGCAAAAGCGATTTGAAGTGCCTTTAATGCGTCTCTGTGTGTACTTGAAGAAAAGTCATGCGTCGCTTTGTTGCCCAGGATACGAAGCTGGTGAAAAGCTTCATTGACGTTTTTATCGAGGTTAAGGGTGGAATCAATCTCTCTTAGTAGATCGATTTGGCGGGCCTTTTCATCCGAAATGATGCCGATGCGCGCTGCAATATCTTGTGCAAAAGCTTCACCCAGCTGACGCATTTTAACCAGCGTTGTATTAGGATCTGGTACGAAAGCACCTTCAGCCGTTTTGGCTAACTGAAGTAATAGAGGGTCATGTTTCTCCAAGAAGGCAAAATTGGTATCCACTACTATTCCATTTGGTGATATTGGTTGGGTTCTACAGTATCAATTTTGCAGGGTACTTCCTACCGTCGAGCTCAATTGTATATGCTTTGACTGACTTGATATTGCACGAACAAATGTATGCACCGCATCAAATGCTGTTGATGCAGTGTTTCGAAAAATTCTCAATATGATTTTTGTATTTTCTGCACTCCGGCTCTCACTTCGCTTTGCTGCCCAGAGCTGTAAATCAGTCTTGAGTGGAAAAGTCCCTTTATCATTGGTTCGGGGTAGCTATTCGTTTTCAGCAGTAAACCAGCACGAAATGGTATACTGCCAAGCCCCTATTCTAGGGGGCTCAGCTTCGATCATTCGGCTTCCATTGCTTCTTCTACAACATCCTGTTGATTACAATAGGGCTCCATGCCAGCCATTTCTATGATGCGTTGAATTGCCCGATGAAGCGCTTTAATTGAGTCGTCTTCTGTCAAAACCAGTTCAAGGTCGTTTTCGTCCCTGAGTGATATCTGGAAGTTATCTTCATAATCGACAATCAGCGTACCACCCTGAAACGGTGAAAACGTAAGCCCGGTATAGTGATCATCGCCGCTTACCACTTTATTATCCATGACAGACTTTAACGGCTCAAGGTCACGGTCTTTAGAACTGTTTATATCCAAATAGAGGCATGAACTAACTAATCCTTTATGCCGGCCTGACATGCGAATGCCATGTAAAAGATAGATCTCGTCAACGTCATAATAATCAAATCTAGCCTCGCGTTTACCGCAATAACCAATCGTTTCCGGGAATTGGATGAAGAGCTGTCGCCAGTCCTTCGTCTGTGCACGTTCGATTACTTTTTGTAGGCCCTCCTTCTCCAGCCCTACACTAAGCTTATCCAACAAATCAAACAGGTACGGTGCCCTTTTACTGTCATTGAATACGGCTCTCCAGTTTTCGTTTCGTTCACGAGCGTTACTCTTAGTTGGGCGACAAAAATTATAGTTTGCGCCACTTGCCACCAAATAATCACCTATCGACAACAATGCTCTTTGTAGCAAAAAATCATGTGTTTCTATAAGGTCATCAGAGAATAAGACTGCGGCTTTCACCGCCACTGCTGAAAAAGTCTTCTGACAATATTCGCCAGCATTTTTCAAACGTGTGTATTCTAAAAGAAAGCCGACCTGGCCGTAAAAATAAGAGTGATTTTCATACGTGCGTAATAGATCTAGCCAAGCCCGATCTTCACATATTAATCGCGCTTTAAGGATTTCTTCGCGTCGCTGCCTCTCACTAAAAAAGTCGATGAACTTAGCATCTTGCTTCGCCAACTCGCTATACACATCAATCGTGCCAAGTATCTTGAACTCCTGAATCGCTCTAGCAGCACGCAGAAGATTCGGCTGAGAATCTATATAGGTATTGTTAATCAACCTTTCGATAATGTGGAACCAACATCCAAGCTTTTCACTACTCGTGCCTGGATTAGAAGCTACGGAGAATGCATTGTTTACACCACTATACAATGCAAAAAATCGAGTTAGATCGAGATAGTCACTGGAACGCAGAATCCGCACGAATACATCAATAAGTGATTTTGCGTGTTCATCCGGTTCACATGAGCCTCGACTGTGGATGAAATCGAGAAATACCGAGATACCTTCGAATGTTTGCGCATCAAAAATTCTATACTCACCAAGAGATTGAAGAGGCATTTCCACAGAAGATAGCAAGGTGGAGAGCAACGATGTATCTTTAGCATTAAGCTTTTCACCCTTTATACTAACTAGCGATCCTAAACGAAAAATCACCACCGCTTTGAAGAAGCGGAGCATGTAGTTATCGGTTTCAAAAACGCCTCTTTCTCGCTGTTGCCAGAATACATCCGCCCACTCTTTATCTAGCTTCGAAAAAAAGCGTTCCTTCTTATTGATGTCCAGTTCACCAGTTTGAGACTGCAACCACGCCTTAAAATTTTCAAAGTGGGACAAGCTTCGTCCACGGGCATTCATTTTTATATAGAGTTCGTCGGTTAATGCGAATTCATCCATATTCAAGAAGTGGAAAGTCACCGGTGGCTTATCATGGCAAATCAATTGTGCCCACAGCTTAGGCATATTGAGATCCTGTGACTTAAATTGTTGATGAATTTCGTCAAGCATGACTAGCATCGACTGGACTGTGGGGTCAGTTTTCCATATGGAAAAAAACCAATGGGCATCCATGATAGCGTCAGAAATTTTTCCTGGAATTGTATTGGGCTTTATCGTTTCCCCATTATGTAAAAGCGCTTGCATAAATTCACGAGCACCTACTCTTGTCTCGTAACGAAAACGAGATAGCTTATCGCTAGCTTCAGGAAGCTTCTCAGCACTGAGCGCAAGGTACCAATGCAATAAAAACAATGTCGTTAAACGCTGTTGCCCATCAAGGAGAATCAGAGTGTCATCTCGTACGGAGCCGTATATAAAATCTAAATCTGTGCTTTTATCGGGATCGCTAACCAATTCAACTAACGTACTCACAAAATTTTGACGAATCTGCGCAGTCTTAGAATCTTCACGTCCCTGCGCATAATCACGTTGAACTTTAGGTATTTCGATAGAGTAGTTACCTAATAGACGCCAAAACGTTTGCTGAGCACTCATGTTAAATCTCCGGTGAGCCCGTAGGATGTAAAGCACTTAATCATTGCTTCTCGATACCCTTTACGATCCGGCTGAGACCACTTATGCATCTGAGTTACCGAAGGGCTGAAATATTTTGAAAATAGCAATCGAGTCGCCACAGGTATAAAAAATTCACCACCACCTGCATACTCTCTTTCATACTCAATAATCATTTGCCGTTTGACAGAAAATATATGGTTTCCAATGCCGCGATTCACGGACGACGGTAATAAACAAAGGTTATCAAGTGAGTCAGACTCGTTATCTTTAGAAGCTCCAAAAGCTGTATCGAATAGTTTTTGATAATGACTCTTGAGGTCATTAAGGCTATCGGCTAACTCATTACTTTGTTGAGCGCTATGCCACTTACCTAAGGCGTCAGACATTTGCTTTTTGAGTCCTTCCGGAACATCTTCGGACGCAATGATTGATTCCTGATCCGCATACCATGCCTCCCTTTCTTTATCGTCAGTCAATGATTTCGAGTTTTGGGCATGAACATGCTCTAAATCCCATTGAACCCGTTTATAAGTATTGAATGCCAGCCGGGTACCTTGCTTTCGATGAAGGTCGATATTGAATAATATTAATAGCGATATCAGTTTGGGCCGATCACCATTGCCTCCATACTGGACCTGAGTGAAATCTAACTCTTTTGAACCTGAAACACGAAAGTAGCCACTGATAGTACTACCGATTATCTGGCGTAATTCATCAGCAAAATTCGATTTTGACTTCTCCTCTGCGAGCGCCCATAACTCTGCAATTGGACGAATATTGCGAGATATTAGAAAACCTGTGAGATGGTATAACTCATCGTTTTCATACCATTCTCTTAAGCGATAATATCCCTGCTTAATCTGGTGCCAATAATGGAGTACTTCTTGACGTGGCGCGGAATCAGATTGACCAATGCGTTGAGAGAAGAAATTGAATGAAAAGAATGGATCAATGTGTTCGCCACCCTTTTTAGATCGACCTTGAAATTGCCCGCTCACTAAATCAAATAACAATTCTATACGTGTAGCATTGGCTGGTGATGCTTTAGTGGCATCTTGTAAGAAAGCCCAAAACGAGTTTTCTTGCAGGCCGCGCTCTATATCATCCCACTGTTGACTCAATTCCGCTTGCTGCATAGATGCAAGTAATGGGTCGTGAGTATTTGATATATGGTGAATAAATAGAGCTTTCAACAACTCTGCATTGGTCAATGGAATCTTTCCACTGTTAATGCGCATAAAAATATCAATGGACTGTTGCTTGCCTACTGCCTCATTCAAACTGCGTGCAGCGTACCAAATGACTCGAGTATGGTTCAATAACTTGTCTAACCACTCACTGCGCGAACTTTCATCTTCGAAACGATCGCTAGAATTAAACCAGTCATGAATGACACGATATGCTCGAAAAAAATGGTAATTATCAACGTTGTCTAGATCACTACTTCGGTAATTATGTTCTAGATCTTGTGAGCACAAAAAAGCATCCCAATCTTCATAATCTAACGTTCCCTCTAGAAATTGCTCGATAAAAGTCGTGCTAGAGGTTCGCGTTTTATAGTCTATCGAATATACGGGGCTCCCTAGGTAACGCATGATCATACCTAGCGTGGTGATACGTTGCTGACCGTCGATCAATTCCCAGCATGCTTGACGGTTATTTCGGTCAGATGCTTCATGATATTTTACGACAACGGGCTGCAGACAATAGAACCCGCTTTTGCCGGGTGAAAATTCATGGATATCGTTGAGTAGTGCTTCAACTTGTTGCGGTAGCCACTTGTAACCCCGCTGATAATCATCGACAAAGAAGTTCAACGCCAATAAATCTCCAATTGGCTTTAGTGTTAGAGCATTTTGACTGGCTGCAATATTTTGCAGCTTTGAGAACATATTACTCAACGGAATATCGGGTTGTTCTTCAAAAGAAGGTCGATATTGTCCAAGAAGTGCTTCTATTTCATTCAGGAGTTCTGATTTGATAACTTTCTCCATAAGTAATTTATCAGTAGTTCTTATTGAAATAACTATGAGTAGGTAATGCTTGCTTTACAGATTGATTACTACGCATGGTGATGTTGAAGACCAATTTGCGAAATCACGATCAAGGGCTTATGACAGAGCTATACACGCCCTTTAATTCGCACAAACACGCTAACGAACCTATAGATTAACACCACTTAACTCTTCGCAAAGAGTAGATAGGGTAAACATATTCATTCAGCCAGAAATCACAACAACTCAATGATTCATAAGTACAAAAATAAAATTTGGGTTTTCCCGCCACTGACTTTCGTGACGTCAAAAGTGCCCTCAGATACTTTAAGGGGCGTCCAATCCTGGACACCCTACTGAGGAAATAATCATGTCAAACACACTGAATCCATTACATTTCGCCAAACCACCATCAAGTCACCCTGGCCCTGGCGGTAACTGGCCAAGCGGCTCAGGGAAACCATCTGGCGGAGGTCGTGGAAACGGCCCTACCAAAGGAAAAGGAAAGTAAGCGATTCACCATGGGCGGCAGTTTTTTGCCGCCTATTAGAAAACAAGTTTTTCCGCCACTCACTTGGCAGAATCAACACAACTAATTCTGTATTTTCCTCAAGAACTGAAACATCCATTGAGGTAAACATGAAACGATATAGCAATAACAAAGACATTAACGTCACAATCAGGAAGCTAACGAAAGTGCAATGGGTCTATAAGAACGGTAAGAAGCATGCGAAGCTTATATCACCTAATGGGAAAGTCATCGCTGTATCCAAGACACCTAGCTGTTGCCATGCATATGCCAACTTTCGTAGTGAAATCAACCGAATCAAGAATAGTGAAGCCCGTTATGGAAATGATTGAAACACCTTTGCCCCGCTCTATAGAGATAATTCGTGCTGTTGCTTCGGCGCTAGATACTAAAGGTATTGACCGAGAGCTAGGCAAAAAATTGGATGATCAGTCCAGAGAGCTATCGCCGAACCATTTATACATCAGCTACTTCATTGAAGAGCTAATCAAGATACCCCTTAACAATAGAATCATGCCCCAGCTTGGTGAGCGGGTTGCAAACGCTCTTCTCAGTTTGCTTGATCAGTATGCAGTTATGGTACGAGAAATAACCTTCGAGTCGCTCAATCGACAACAAGCAGTGGAGGTTTTATGCCGAGGATTCTTTCCTCAAAATATATCGAACTTGATCTCTAACATCTGTAATGATCTTAATATCGATCCGCTCGAGGTCTTTTTTTCAGGTGATGGTAAATGCACAGCAAACTTAATCGATTGGTTAAATTCGGGCTCTACCGAATGGAAACACTATGTAAGCGAGCAAGATAAGCAGCAACAAGACTTAATAAACCTCTGGGCTACGTCCACACACATACCAAGTTTCGGCTCTATCAATCAAATTGCCGCAAATGATAAAGGAATGGCTAGAACGCGTAGCCTGTTACTTATCGCGTCCTCTCTTGACCGAGTAATGCAGCTAAATTCATATTTGTTTCAACGCGTTGTGTTGGCTTTAAAGCAAGGCAGGCTGAAGGGTTCGCTTCATGAACATGTTCTCCCATACCAGGAAAAGGCTATGCGGGAGACACAACATCTATTTCCAGCCATTTCCTACCTCCAACAAAACCTACTCAGAGAACAACCCAAAAATGCACGGGTAAAACGAAATAGCAGGCAGGCATTGGATACACTGTGGCAGTTTGCCGAGCAATCTAAGCACGGCAATCTGGTCATCCTTTTTACTGCGTTACATGACGCCCGCTGGCACGTGTTTAACGGTGATTTAGCGAATGCAAAAGTACTTTATACAACAGCTTTTGAATGGAGTTGTTTCCGTGCCGGAGATCTGCAAAAACCTATTTGTATGGAAGCCATAGTTATTTCAGCAAATCAAACAAAGCCAGACAAAGTGCTGATGAAAAAAGCTAAAAATCATCTAATAACCCTAGGCTATGAAGCCCGCACCCCTGGAGTCGACAAAGCATCAGCAAAAGCAGCAGATGTCATAGAAGATTGGGAAATCGAACGAATCGCTAGAGATTTACCTCACGCATTCCCTGAAGCAGGTCTCTTTCCTGGAGTAAACTACCCAACGCCAAACAAAGAGATGAATGCCAATGTAAAGGCCAACTTGTTTGATAGAGAAGCTGGTCGCAATACACTCCTTGACCCCGATTACAAGACGCCCAATAAGCGTATCAATATCCAGGCAGTTAACAGAGTTAAACGTACTCATCAACTCATCCATTTTAGTGAGTGTAAAGAGCCTGAGATTGTTGCAAAACTCTTAGACTCTGGCGCTAGTGTCAATGTGGAAAGTGATTCTGGGGACACTCCAATTCTTGCAGCGTTGGGCTTGCTCGACCTATTGACGGAAGATTTAAGACCTTACGACGACAGTATCTTTCAAATAATTTCTGCCAAACAACACAGCTCTGATACGATCAATCGTGTTACTGATAAAAGAAAGCTCGCCCCTATTCACTATGCCGTTCAATCTGGACGTTTAGATGTAGTGACCAAAGTCATTGAACTCGGGGCAGATATCAACCTTCGTGCAACGACTGCAGATATAACGCCCTTGTTCAACTGTATGCGACTGATCGAGATGTCTGAAAACCCAGATTGTTTGGCGTATTACCTTTCAAAAGATGAAGGATCATTGGCATCCTTAGAAACGTTAAAACGTTATTCCAATGGTATGTTGGGAATCAACGCCAAAGCTGTTCAACAGAATATGGATAATCTTGAAAAAGATGGCGTTTTTCGCAATCTAAGTAAAGCAGAAATGGAACTTGTGACGGAACATTTTCAGACACATACAGACCTTGATCAGCACCGCGGTATTGCCAAATTGTTGATAGAGAGTGGGGCAGATGCTTGCGCAATTCAGGGAGGAAATCGAGCGGGGTTAATGTCTCCCTTGCAGTATGCGATTGCTTTAGACGAAGCCGATATTGTTAACGTTATGCTTAGTCACGGTGCTGATTTGTACCAGACTTGGTTAGATCCGCATTACAAAAGAACATTAAACCTATGGGAGTATGCTGAGCTAACACGGGCGACTAAGGTCAGCCAAGCGTTAGCGCTTATACCGAGAATGGATTACACAATCTAGCCTAGGTCATTGGCGTCAACCAGCTCACCGATCGAGAAATCGGTTAACATGGTGACGCCTTTGAACCACTCTTCAAATGCAAGGCGATTCTGTTGCGTTGCTGAATCAAATCGTAAATTGGACGTGACAAAATACGCCATCTCTTTTGATCCCATGCCACCACCGATACATAAGTCATGTGATTCTACAAAGTCTATTAGCTTCTCCATTAGTTGATCCATCTCTGCTGGATTCAAGCGCTCATAAGTCGCAGAAATTTCAAATCCCTTCACGGCAAACTCGTCGAGGTATAATTTTTTCCGCAAGCGGCGGCTACGCTTTATATCTGTCATCGATTCGTTCTCTGAGGGTTAAGTGAGTAAACAGCGTTATGGGCAGGAAAATACAAGCTAAAATCGCGCTCGGTCGACACAGTTTAACGGCATTCCATCGAAAAGTTTAATACACAATACCGCAATGTTGTGTCGCACAACTTTGGCACATTTCATCATCGTGCATATGCCCGCTGCAATTTAGACCGCCACAAGTGTTGCAGTATTCCAGCTGCTCGATAAGCGCATGTAAAACGTTGAAGATACTTGCCCGTTCTTCAGCTCTGCAACTTCGATTCTGATGAGCCGGACCTAACGCTCTCCACACAGTTGTCGGTGTGTGTGAATTCTCCCATATGATATCGCTGATGCTGCCATAGGTTTGCTGCGCGCTAGAATGAATAACCCCTATTGTTATTTCATCAAGCATGACCCGGAAATGATTAACACCTGAATTTTCAAAAGCAGGTAAGTCATCATGATATGAGGCTGCTGGTGCTTCAACATCGTTGATATCTGTTAACTCAGAAAGCACAGGTTCAGTATTTGTATCTTTTACACGCTGAGCCGCTAGCTGCATTCGTAAGCACTCGGCTTCGTTGCAAGTGTGATCGATTGTCTCAATTTGAATGTTTGAAAACATATTATGCGTCCTTGTAAATTAGTGCTTCAAGTTCGTAATCGCGCAGTAGGTAGGTGAATGCAGCTAGCGCATTGCCATCTCTTGCATACCAATCGTGCATCGTCGTTGCTCCCAAAGAACCACCACGAACTTCTGAATACACCACAGCAGCAGTGATCATATCTGCTGGAGTGCTGTACACGATCATGTAATCTTGATTAGGATCGATAACGTTCTCAAAACCGGCATAGCCACCTTCGCACAACAATCGCTTTATACCCCACCAATATGGACCGTAGGAACGATACATTTTTGGGTTCCTTTCTAGCAATTTCGTTAGATTGGTCAGTAACGTGTCTTTCCACTCCGCTTCACTGGCAAATTCAGATAAGGCTCTCTTGCGCTTTTTCAGTAAGACCTCCTTCGGGAATTGCAGCATTTTCATGGTCATTCCCGCCTACCGGGGAAATAGCCTGTGTATTTGCTCCAACGCTGCCTCGGCAAGAAACGCTGAGCGGTTTTTGCCGTGTCCGTGGCGGACTGCTTGATCAATTTTTTTAACGAGTAACGTCGGCAGGGTGACATTGATCTTTTCGGTCATCCCCATGTAGGGCACCGTATCAATATCCACGAAGCCGAGAATACCCTCTTCATAAGTCTGATCACCTACGACTTCATCAAGCGAGGTAGCGTGTGGCGGGCGTTCTCCACGTTCTGCTAAGGTAAGCAGGTAGTCATCCATAGCTACTCGAATATTATCCATCGCCTCATCTAACGAGATACCTGCGCCAAGACAACCGGGCATATCGGGCACCTGAATCTGATAGTGATCGAAATCAAGCACTGTCGCAATAATGGGGTAACGCATGTCAATTTTTCCTAGTAAGTCTTAAGGCTCTATTTATAACTCCGGAGTTATCTATATTGCAATACCCCCAAAAAGTAACTGCGCATGAAAATGGACATATTTGTATATTTATCAATATCTTATGTAGTAAAAAATGGATATTTACAGCCAAAAACTGCGCATTTAAGGTATTCGTTTCAAGGTAGTGGGTAGGGGCAACTCACAAATATTCAGAAAAGACGCAAGCGCTACGTGCTCTAGAAGGCAGTTAGTTTTAGAGACTGCAAATGGATTCGTTTGGGAGAATGGCTTTAGCCAATTTTGGCCGTTTTTCTGCACGATGGTGGTTGATTTTTAATCATTGAGTACCGTTCCGAACTAATCACAATATAGCGGACGGGGGTTCAGTTCCTCATCCAAGAACGAAACGTCTCACTGTCTCAAATGCAGGTATTAACACTTTTTAATAATTTAAATTACATCCCCAATTCGACTCAATTTATAGGTTAGAAAAAGTAACGTTTTTATAGTGGTAACAGGAGGGGTAAGTGATTTTCAGAAATCTACAAAAAACCTTTTAATTCAATAGCTTAAAAGAACACATATACCTCCGCCGACTCCACCATTTTTTAGTAACAAAAACAAAGGGTTGCGAAAGCAATCCTTTTTTTGTCCACAATTCGTCCACATATATTACTGCTACGACAAAAGCAGCCTCTTGATCCTTGCTTGTTGTTTTACTAGGTCTAACAAATTTAGTAGGATGAAATTCCATTTACCGTGGCAACCATGGAGTATTTAAGGTTAATGCCAGTTCTTATAGAGACGATTCACCGACGAGCAATTCAAGGAGTGACTCAGCCATTTATTTGTACAGGGATTAACAATAGTACTTACTTTGTTAAGGGGCGTAACACTGCACGAGAATGCCTAATCTATGAATGGATTTGCGCACATTTGGCTTCCGCCCTAGGCTTACCTATCGCGCCTTATGGGCTTGTCGAAGTCGACCCAGAATTTCATAGATACCTTCCCACACAATTCCAGATAATAGGCCCGGGCATATGCTGGGGCTCTAAGAAAGTCGAAGGGGTTAGCTGGTTGGAACTCAGTACTAGACCAGAGATTAATATTGAAATTCGACGGGATATTCTGATGTTCGACCATTGGATTAAGAATAATGACCGAACTGACTATAATCCGAATTTAATATGGAATTCCGTAACAAAAAATTTGTCTATCATTGATCACAACAACGCATTTGACAACAAATTAAACGATGATTACTTCTTTTCGACACACGTTTTTCGTGAAGAGTGGCCATCAATAGCTCTCGATCTTGAACGGAAGGCAAGGTATAGTGAGCGCTTTTCAAAGGCACTTTTAGTACTTGATAAGGTTTTAGACCTTATGCCTAAATCTTGGTTGTACTCCGACCTCGAAGAAACAAATTTAATCGGCTTTGATCCTAATAACATAAGAGCCATACTTAGCGAATATGAATCAGATTGCTTTTGGGAGGTGAATGAATGACTAGATATGCATGCATGTATTCTGTAGTTCGTTTTATTCCATACCCAGAAGCAGGTGAATTTGCAAATGTAGGTATAGTCCTTTGCTGCCCTGCAACAGGATATTTCGATTTTAAATTTCAGCTAACCAAGTCTAAGCGCTATACGAATTTTTTTACTGACCTCAACAAAAATACATACCTGCGGTCAATTAAAGGTTTGGAAGCCGAGTTGAAACGGATACGAGATTTATCTACTCGGAATAAAGGCGTTGATGTCGAAGATATCTTTAAGTCTGTTTGTTTCCCTCGAGAGGCGATTTTAACCTTCAGTGATACAGCAGCTTGCTTCGTTGAATCTCCCAAAAAGACCTTAAACCAAAAGTATCAGCACTTCGTAATGCATGATTTTGTAGCCAAGCCTCAGTTTGAGCTAGAAATGGAGCGGCGCGTTAATACTCTAGTCAGCGGTATAAAGTTAAGAAATCCGTTCCGCAAAGACGCTATAGAAAGAGACGGTGAGAAGATTACCTTTCCTTTCATACAGAGAGTTAATGGCCGGGTAAATAAGGTCATCAAGCCCTTCTATTTGGGACACGAAGAAGCAGGCCGGATATACGATCATGCATCTACTTGGGAAGGTCGTTTAAGACGACTTCAGCGAGGAGATTTGCTGCCAAACCAAAAAAACATTCTGTTTACGGTTAAAGGGCCTAATTTAGACAGCAATGACAAAAATCGCATTAAAGCTTTTCACGAAACCTGCGAGATGCTTAGCGAATATGTAGATTTTATTGGCTTTGATTGTGACGATATTGATGAGAGGGTTCAAAGTTTTGCCGCTGACGAACGGCCAAATTGACAAACACTGCCAACACAATATTTGGAAGACTCAAGAAGCCTTGAGTCACACCTTCCCAGACTGCTCCAACGGATTAAACCTAACCGCATCCTGCAAATGATCCGGTGCAAGATGCGCATACCGCATCGTTATCTGCACCGATGAATGTCCTAGAATCTTCTGAAGCGTCAAAATATTCCCACCATTCATAATAAAATGGCTCGCGAACGAATGCCTAAGCACATGCGTTGCTTGGCCTTTTGGCAATTCGATATCAGTTTTTGCCAGGGCTCGCCTGAATGATGCAATTGAAGGCGTGAAAAGTTGGCCTTTGCCGTGCTCGATGACCTGCCTCACTGATTGGTACAGTTCTATTCTTAACGCTTTTAGTATCAGTGAACGTCACCGAATTGTTGCGCGCATTCCTTTCGTGCAGCCCATCAGCCTCTCCCCATCTAGCACCGGTAGCCAAACAGATTTTAGTTATCGTTGGGATTTTCTGCAGTTGATTCAATTTGTTTGATTAACGTAGTGATTTCAGAAGGCGTTAGGTGGCTCAACTCTGTTGGAGCAATCTTAATAGGCCTGATGCTCTTCAATGGATTAGCGTATTCTTCGGCAGTATATGCACGGGGATGAGTAACTTTAGCCATTGAATTAGTTCCATTATCAACGGTGATAGCCTGCAAGCGATATTACGTTTAGGCAGCCATAAAGTGAAGCAGGCCGTAACACAACGTAATATCTGCCACTCATATGACTCCGACGACACGGTAAAAGTCGCGTCTGTATCCAATGGCATTATTTGTTAATCGTTTTGTACCGCGAGTGAGTCGAAATTGAGGCGATTTTTATTTTAGTAGTACCAGCGATCAAAATATTTTTTAACGTACATACTATTCAATCAGTTACACTGAAAAGACAACTCTTACCAACCCACATATAGGCCCTGTTAGAACCAAAGAGAACCCTCAAAGCCAATTAAACAAAGACTCTGCAGGGTTTTCGTTTATAGATTACGAAGAACAAATAAATCAACAACCACTGCCCACCAACAAATGATGACTTAATCTGCATTTAATTGGCATAATCGCGCAGAAGCTAACAGCAGTTGTTCAAGAGCATTTTTATTCATAGAACGCTGTTTCCCATCGTGGTTATCGATGGCAAGTCGAATGACCTTCAGCCCGGCTGGGTTTACCTCCAGCCACAATCCGTAATAGCTGTATCGACGAACGCCTTCGTGTTCAAACATCGCTTCAAATACGTAACCTGATGCCTTCGCGCCAGTCGCCTGCACTTCAAGTAACCGCGTTGTTTTTTGAAACATAGCATCCTGAAGAACACGAACCTCAAAAGCATCAGCAATTTTTCTCAAATCTGATGTTTCTGTAACCGGCAATTCGATACCTTCAAGGATTGGCATTGCGCGCATGCCACCTCCATGAAAGATAGCAATCGATCCGGCGTAGTTTTTGGTTTTATAGTCGTAAAATTGCTGATCGGGATCTAACAGCGACGTTTTTTCTAATTCAACAAAAGGGGGAGTGAGTTGCTGGGGACAAGCGAGCCATGAGGCTGAAACATTCGCCGAGCAAATCAGTAAAAAGATGAATGCAAACGGCGCGAATCGCTGGACTCTACCACTGAGCATGTTGATCGGTGTCTTTTGTTTGGAGTTTTTCCTCAAGCCTTCTAATCCGCCACATCAACCAATTACCTTGCATCACCATCAATGCAAAGATTAGATAAAACGCGACATCTTTGGTCGACTCGCTTAAAGACTGCCATTGCGTGAATGCAGCGATAAAGATCACTGCATAAACAATAAGTGCTTTAACGTTCATATGATTAATAATGCGGTGAGGATTGGAGTTGTGATCGGTTACTGACCTCTGTATTGGCCTTGATCAGCTCGCGTTTGTTAAAGTAAACCGCTCCCCAAATAACAATAACGGCTATGGAGGCTTTTCCTGCTTTGCGCTGCTTCCACAGCTCCTCGATAAGATCCTTGCCCCCGAGAGCTGACGCGCTTAATCCTAACAAGCTCGCTAATTCATCCACTGCAGTATGGAAAGCCTGGTCAGCCAGCAACTCCTCATTAGACAGCGACCAAATACCCCACTGAGGATTCACCAAGGTATCGACCACTTTAGACTGTAATTTTCCTGCCAAACGACGATTCTCTATCGCATGTATTTGCGACATCACCTCCATCTTTTGAAATCGATCGAGATGCCGATAGAGGATGACACTAGATATGGCAGTTACATCGTGTTCTGATATACCTGCAACTACAGCAGGTTCAATTTGAAGAATCTCAGCTAGACGCAGCGCCTGTGCTGAAGAATTGGCGGGTAAGTTGTAGGGCAAATACGATACATCGTAGCCTGACATCGGAAATTCCTTTTCCAGTTGTGAACATTTTGGAAATCATACTATCGGCTATGCGCTGCCACAATGGGAGTAACGACAAACTGTTAGTCGCTGTGCAACGGGTTTTCTGCCACATCACAAAAACGTGGATTGTGTATTTTATGAATACCGACTTCAACCTTAACTGCACCTAACGATTTTAACTTTTCCTATCAGATAGATTTGAATTACGTATTGACGAGTAACGTCGAGCCAAGGAAATCTATTATTCACAAACGCCAGATCATTGGGCGCTATCGAATGAACGACCAGCCTCATCAGTGAATAAGACCAATCCGAGAAAAAAGCACTACTTGTGTAGATTTTACTCGGATTGCTGATTACTCTTTGTGCAAAATAACTGTATGCCTTAGTGGCATTTCAGATCACACAAGGAGGTGATTTATGAGTATTACGAGCCACCGCACGGCAAAGCCCGATTCGTATCGAGGCAGAGTCATTCTGCTTCTTGGTGCATTACTGGTATCGCACGGATGCAGTCAAAGTGTTACAGGCACGAAAGAGAAGGCTCCAGCCGATTTCGAGATGCCAGCCACCTCTACAAGCTTAACTAACGCACTAGGTAATTCGGCGTGTTTAAAAGAAATCGATGCGGCTTCGCCGAATAAAAAGGTGCCTGCTGCACTCTTTATCGACGCATCCACGCCGTGCAGTAACGTGACAATATCGGCGAGTGACACGGCAGCTCTCACCCCAAACGCACCACTGATACCCGTTGTGATTGGGGCTTCCGGTGTACTGACATTAGTTGATCCGGGCGTGGGCAATCAGATGAGCTTGCATGCCTCTTCTTTTCTGATAAAAAACGGGGGAACCCTGCAAAGTGGTTCGGTCGACGCTCCTATTCAAGGTCAGATAGATATCATAATGGCAGGTGATATCTCAGCATCCAAAGCACCTACGGCAAATGGCTCCAGCCCCATTGTTACGCAGTCGAACGAACAGCAAAATGCGCGTGATATCACGGTAATGGCGGGGGGCAACTTAAAATTGTATGGGGCTAAGGGGTTGTCTGCCACACCTGATGGCACTGCGAACGACCCTGCAAGTAAACCCTCATTTATTAATACTCTCAGTGGCACCCGAAGCTGGACGTATCTTGCCAAACCAGCCGGCCCGTCTCGCTTCGATGATTCAGAGAATGTCAGCTCGCCGGTTCCCACGTCCAATTCTGAAACAACCCTCACACTGGCAACAACAGTCGACTGGCAACCGAAGGATTGGATTTCAGTCGCTACAACCAGTTTTACTTCACACCAGACTGAAATCGTCCAAATTTGCAGTATAAAAACGGTCGACAATCCGGAAACTGGGCTTCCCGGTGCACCAGCCACAGTCAGTGAGATCACACTGAACGGCGGGCAAAACTGCACGTCAACACAAGCCACGCCGCTAAAACACTATCACTATGGTGGCCTTGCACCCACGCCTGGCTTTTACAGTACCGGTACCCGTCAATCAGTTGTCACCGGTGGCAACGCGATTGATGTCAGTAATCAGGCAAAAAGCTTCTACGATGACCACACCCGCAATTTCGGCATTGATGAGCGCGCTGAAGTTGCCTTGCTATCACGCAATATCAAATTCAGTTCAGTCGCCACGGATGATTTTATGGGCGGCCATCTTGTCGTGATGCATGGAGATACTGCTGCAACTATCGATCTTGTGGGTGTTGAGTTTGAGAAGTTCGGCCAACCTTTTGTCGGGCGTTATCCCATACACCTTCATCACTTGAAGGACACAGGCGATTCTGTCTTGGTTCAGGATGTTTCTGTACACCATAGTTACAACAAGTGCTTTGTGGTGCATGAAACAGGCGAAAGCAGATTCTACAACAATGTGTGTGTCAGAACCGTCGGCCAAGGCGTGTATCTCGAAGACGGCGTAAATATCACCGGTAACGCTTTTATGCGAAATCATGTTGCTGGAACCATGGCAGCACAATCAACCTATACCTATCCTCTCGTCGGCGGCAATACCTATTGGAACGGTGACTATTTGCAAGCATCACAGGCATCGGCAAGCTGGTACACGATCAATAACATTACTGATACGTCGTTATCCGGTGCCAACGCCGCTGGTAGTAACCCAGGCCCAGATACATATCATCCGGGCGGGTTCTGGATCACCAATATCAATAACACTTTCGTTAACAACTCAGTCGCAGGTTGCCAGGCACAAGGCCGCGGTTATTGGCTATTGATGCAGGGCGCACAGCCAAGCACAGCGTATCCGGAATTTACCGGTAATCGCGCCCACGGCTGCTATAACGGTTTGGATACCGCACCGGATGGTATCAACAACGCATCGAACCCCTACCCTATTTTTGATAACACGACCTATCCAGTAAGTAACGCTTCCGACACAGGTACCACCATAACCAGTTCGGTAAAAATTCCGAGTCATTTCCCGCAGCCTTTTTCAGTCACGATATCGGGAACAGACGCGGTGGGCGCAGGTCCCTGGTCTGGGAAAATCGTCAATAACAGCAACGCGCCCTACAGTTTCTCCTTTGATCCGGCAACGAAACCCAACAACTATTCCAAATCCAGCGATGCGAAATGGACTTTGCAAACCATGCCGATTCTGAAAGTCAACAAACTGGCAGGGGAGCCGATTATGATTAAAATCCCTAACGGTATCCCCGTGATGTCTGATAACGCTAGTGTGGTTATTTCGAAGACTGGAACCGCTGCTGATGGCACTTGGACCGTTATAGATTCAAGCAATAGCGGCTTCACCCTTAAGGGATCATCCAGCGCTTCAGCTTTCACCACGGATACTGGGCAGTGGCAGCTGCAAGGTGATATTGCAACGATGCAATCCAACCCTATTGTCATCACAACCACATCAGATGCGGTTACGGCTAATCCGCTGGCAGACAATGACGTGATCACCATCTCTGGTGTTGAGGGAAATACCAACACAAATGGCCAATGGAAGATCACTTACCCTGCCCCTGGTTTTGAAAGCGATTCGAACAAGTTTGCACTTCAGGGTTCGGTTGCTAACGCTAGCTATACCCGCGGTGGCACCTGGCAAACAACGCCACAACCACCGGTACTGATTTTGAATAACAATACGATTACCCGGTCACGCAACCGCGGATTCTGGGGGCGTTCGATCTTCCTAGTACTGCACAATAACCGTTTTGCGACAAATCCCTATGGTGTATTACTTGCGGGCGGAGGTGGGCCAGAAGGTAATTACGTCGGCTATTGGGATCTTGCCCATCGTAATGTCTTCGCAGGCATGACTCGCAACAACGTCGAGCGCTACCCAACAGGCTGTATCCAACGAGTTACAGATGCAACCAACACCAACCCCATCGTACTGACAGTTGAAGGGCCAGCCCCTGAAGCGGGCTCCAAAGTAACCGTCAACGGTGTAGAAGGCAATACCGCAGCTAACAGTGCCCAGCACGTTAGCAGCATCACCTCCAGTGCGGATGGCACTGTTTCATTCACCCTGGAAAATTCCAACGGAAAAACTAGCGGTACTTATACCCAAGGTGGAATGGCGCAATACAACAGCCTTTCGATGCAGGCCGAGTGCACTGACGTTGAGTTAAAGAGCGTAGGTGGATGGGGTAACTACCCCAATCCGTTTGCAGGTTCAGTCATGAATCTTCAGGGCTACAGTTACTATGACGGGCCAGCACGGATCGAATCGAATCGTTTCGTTAACTTCCGTTTTGATCCGACCGGTATCTACCCAAGTACACCTGAAGCACGGCTTCTGACCAAAAAAGACATCGACCTGATCAGCACTTATGCTTCCCAAGGACAATTACACGGCACACCTAGCCCCAATACCTACACGGGCTACCCCGGCGATTCCGCCACCGGCTGGATTCAATCTAACGCTCAAACAGTGCCCCCAACACAGTACATCAAGAACAGTATTTGGGATAACACCGATCTCAAACATCTGGTATACACAGAGGCCGTCAACATGGGCGCCTTTAATGATGGTGATAAAACCACAGTGATATTGGATAAAGACAGTCGTTTGTCAGGCCTGAAAGTCATCCATGCTAACGGTGCAAATGAAGGTCAGGTCAGCCCGGATTATGTTCCGGTGTCACTCAATAGCATTGATTACTATGCAACGGACTATACCGTTGATGAACCGCATGCGCGTGGCCCAAATAACTTCCGCCAATCGTCACTGATGAGCCCACACAAATACGCAACACTTAACATCGAATCCGCGACAAATCCTGATGCAGATTTCAGAGTGAGAATTACCCGTGATATGCCTGCATATGGCGATACGGAATACCCTTCTTTGTTCCTCAATGGGCGTGGCCAGAAGCCTATCTATGAACCGTTTGTTATGGACCGTATGGGCTACACAATAACGGGGCTTAACGGTGTCGAACACAAACCAGCTGGCCAACACGGGAAACCCTTTATGCCGCGCCTGGTATTTAGCTATACAGACCCTGCCGTAAAACAAACGGGCGAGTATTTTATTAACCGTATTGCCGTTTCCCAGCCTCTATCGCACCCTGAAGAGATCAAACTTTATCGAATACGACGTCAATGGGGGCAGCCTTACCTCGGAGCCTGGCCACCCAACTTCAATCCGCCAGGGCCTGTGGCCACATCGTGTGACAGCACCTTCTTCTCTAACCAAGACGGAAACGCACCCGATCAACGCTGGAAAGACTGCGTGGCTCGTGGCCAGAACAAACCACCGCCGCAACCATACAAAGGGGCACCACAAACGTATTCAGGCGGCAGTATGCTCAGCCTGGCTTCGAGTTTTGACGATTTTGAAAAGCCCTACACACAACTACTCGCAGGCAGCATAACGACTGCCGATTTTATTCAACAGCAGACCTATTACTACGATGAGGCAAACAACATGCTGTATTTTTACATGATTGAGGATAAGCCAATCATGCAGTTAAATACGCCTTATGGGACATGCAGCGATAGCAATACTACCTTCAAGAGTCAGGTGAAACGCATTAAGAATGTGAAAACCTTCAGTGACACTGGCAGCGTAGAGGATGCGCTAAATACAGCGTGTCTCGTCAAAGCCGGCGTACCAACCGCTACAGATCTAGTGACGTGTAGCGACAAAGGCTGTGCAGCGTACTTGGTTGATCTGACAAAAGCAGGCATTGAAACACCATCACTACCTGCACATGCAGCCATCACATCGGCCTCCAATACATCGCCGATTGTCATCAAGACATCCGGCACAGCACCTGCAACAGGTTCTTCCGTTGCAATATCAGGGGTCACTGGCAATACGAATGCCAATGGCACTTGGGTAGTCACCAAAATTTCTGAAAAGAGTTTCTCGTTAGATGGATCGACAGGCAATGGTGTATCTGCATCCGGTCAATGGTATGCGAGACCGAGTCGACCGATCACACGCGCAGAGTACAAAAACTGGAATCAATATAAATTTGTCTATGCCACGCCAACCCAGCAAGCGAATGGCCTGCCGATGCCGACAGGTAGCGATGCGCCGCCAAGGGACGGTTCACCGCTTCAAGGAATGACACAAGAGACCAACAATGTCATCAGCTACCGCTTTTTACCGATTCTCGGCCTCCCTGTCTCGATTACCGAAAATTTTCCGTATACCTGTTTAACAACACCACCTTCGTCTCCCGTGAATCCGAGAGGTGTTTACCCTCCAGCCGGCGGTTTCAAGTATCCTCTGACACCGCTTGCCTGCGCTGATCAATAGCAGCCTGCCGTTACTGATCCAACGGAGATCCGGTAACGGCACCATTCATCATATTCAGTACCCATTGGTTTATACACCCTGAGTAATCGAACGTTGATATCACGATTTTCGACGCAGCCTGATTCTAAAAAATTTACCAAAACAACTCGGAAGAAAGGTGTTGTTAAATCGAGAAGACCTTTGAAAGGCTTAAACTAAGCGCAGCAATTAACTAAGATTGCCTTCATACGTTTTCTTTATCGTTCCTGACGCAGGCGAGATCGAGGCGACCTTTATTATCAACAGATGAATTTCTTATTTTATAGCAGTACCACAGTTGCTTATTGAGTTTAGGTTCAATAAAAACTCTATATAACGATATAGATATATCCTGATTAACACTGGCACGCTAAATCCAAAAAATAGTATATTTAATCGACATTGACTGTTGCCTGCTGACGCATGGCTTCGGCAGAAGCCATCAATCGAACGACGAATTTATTGAATCACTCCATGGACGTTCAAAACAAAACATTCCAACGTCTATCAAGCGTTCGAAATCTCATTCGTTACCAACTGCGTAGAACCATAAACCGCTCAGCTACCAGCCTTGGCCTTTCTCCGTTGCTCCTTAAAAACCGTCCGGGAAAGCGAATGCTCCTC
Organism: BD1-7 clade bacterium; assembly: GCA_902705835.1. Taxonomy (NCBI): domain Bacteria; kingdom Pseudomonadati; phylum Pseudomonadota; class Gammaproteobacteria; order Cellvibrionales; family Spongiibacteraceae; species BD1-7 clade bacterium. The sequence continues at coordinate 55,348 of CACSIN010000008.1, read as the reverse complement.
TACCACGGAATCGATGACGTTGGCGGCAACCGGCTGAATACACGCGTTATCAGTAAGGGCATGTTTGAACAGCATCTTGCTTACTTCAAAGAGCACTTCCATACAGTATCTCTGGATGAATACTTCGACGCACCGGCGCACCCAGAAAAGTTAACGATAACGATAACCTTCGATGATGGTTATAGAAACAATCTAACTCATGCACTCCCTCTTCTAGAAAAATACGAGTGCCCAGCCAGTTTCTTTATCACCGGTATTCGTGATGCTGGCTATGACATCCTTTGGGCGGATTTGGTTGATCTTGTCTCTCACCATAGCTCCGAAGAGCTCGCATTTTCGGGCTTGATATTTGTAAAAGACAGAAAGGGCCGCTTTGTTGATCGTTGTTCCGGTAAAACACTCAAGCAATTCTGTAAAGATTCAGGGTGGCGTTTCAAACATGACATGATGCCCTCTCTCTTTGCGGCGATTGATCCCGCAATACTGGAGCAGACACAGGATTATTGGTTGCAGATGACAACCTCAGAGATCCGAGAGCTATCTGCCTCACCATGGGCTACTATCGGCTCCCATGGTTACTACCACAACAATCTAGATGCAATTGATCTTTCCTCCGCTGAGGAAGAGCTTGAACACACGCGACAATTTCTCGAAGCAGCAACAGGCACCTCAATTAGTGCTTTGGCGTTTCCTTGCGGTTTGTATACCCGAGAGGTTTTGAAAATGTGCAACCAGCTTGGGTATAACAAACTCCTTGCTGTTGATTACCTTTTTGATGATGATTATTTAAATCCTCACTTGGTCGAGCGCATAGGCATCAACCCCTATATTGGCGTTACAGAACAAATGGCCGCTATTTTGAAAGGGACTTACTATTAACGGGCTCGCTAAATCTCTCAACCAACATTACTTTCCCAAACATCTTATGTATGCACCAAAGTGGCTGGTTCTAGGCGTCAACAATACGTGCAATCTGCACTGCAAGATGTGTGACGTTGGAACAAAAACGAAGACTACGAATTTCGCTCAAAACCTCACAGGGACCCGCCCCCTGGACATGCCACTGGATCTGTTTCAAAGGATCTGTGAACAAACGGCAAAATACTACCCAGATACCCGACTCGGTTACGCCTTCACAGAGCCCCTGATATATCGCCATTTCGATGAATCTTTGGCACTCGCAAAACAATACAACTTATCCACAGCGGTGACGACGAATGGTTTAAAACTGCCGGAAAAAGCACAAGTACTGTGTGACAATAATGTTGATGATGTTTTTATTTCCCTCGATGGGACAAAAGACATTCACAATGATATTCGAGGTCATCGTTTTTCATTTCAAAGGGCCATTGATGGCATGGAAGCATTGTTCAGTCAAAAAAATGCTCCCGACGTCTCCATTTTTTGCGTCATCACCGAATGGAATATTGGTGACCTAAAATCATTTGCTGATTTCTTTGCACAGTTTCCGATAAAACAACTCGGGTTTATGCATACCAACTTCACCCCGCAATCGGTCGCTGATACCCACAATACCATCTGGGGAGACCGCTATTTCGCGACAGAATCGAACATGGAAGTGCTGGATATTAAACGCATGAATTTGTCGCATCTATGGCAAGAAATCAACACCCTAAAAAAGGCAGACTATGCCGACCGGATTTCGTTTTCTCCTGACCTATCGACCTTTGAACGGCTACAAACTTTCTATCAACAACCGGAACAATTTATAGGCAGTGCCTGCAGTGACATATTTTCCACCATGATGATTAAGTCTGACGGATCAGTAATACCGGCCCACGGTCGTTGCTACAACGTTGAGGTTGGCAATCTCAATGAGCAGAATCTATCTGAGATATGGAATTCCGACGCATTTGGACTGCTTCGTAGCGACATTCAAAAAGCCGGGGGCTTACTGCCGGCATGTTCACGCTGCTGCAGCGCATTGAGTTAACCTATGACAACATTCACTCAGTACTTTCAACGGCAACCTGCGGGCAACAAAGCCGGTGTTGATTACTACCAAAACATTGAAACCAATCTGTTCGAAAAACACTACACGTCTGCACGTCAATCCGAAAAGCGGATTTTGAGCGATAAACAGGTACATGCACTACCCGAATATCCAAAAGATGGCCCGCACGCTAAGGAATGGCAGGTGCGGCAAGGCTCAACCCAGCGCTTCCTGAATTATGCCAACACACAGCTCACAGACCACAAAGTGATCTTGGACCTTGGCTGTGGGAACGGCTGGTTTAGCGCAAAGTTGGCCGCCTTACCCAATGCTCGTGTAGTCGCCATGGACATCAACATGTTGGAGCTCATGCAGGCGAAACGAATTTTCGATCAACAAAATTTGTACTTTTGTTTTGCCAATCTGCTGGATAAGCCATGCCTGTCTGGCAGCTTTGACGTTATCGTGATGAACTGCATGGTTCAGTACTTTCCCGATTTCGATGAAATCATGCAGGTCTGCCTCGATTTATTAGCTGAAAACGGGGAAATTCATATCATTGATTCGCCGTTTTATCCTGAAAATTCACTGGCTGGCGCTCAGCAGCGCAGCGAGAGCTACTATAAATCCATCGACTGTGAGGCAATGTCAGACCATTATTTTCACCATAGCCTCGAAGCATTAGCACGTTATCAGCCAGATTATCTTTACGATCCCAAACAGGGTGACCAGCAACCCTGCAATTTACCTCCATCTCCGTTCATATGGGTAAAAATCCAAAAAATCGAACCTAAACCATGAATGATGAAAACTGTCCGTATCGCATAGAAAGGGTCACTGAGAAGAACTTTCATGACGTGGTAACCGTGTTTCGCGATGTATTTAATCCAAATGCTGATGAAACGTTTCTTAGAAAGAAATACGCGACAGATTATCTTGGTGTGAAATATATCGGATACCTTGCCTACAACGATGACTACCCGATTGGTTATCATGGTGCGATACCTTTCCTTCTGGAGTTACAAGGTACGACACAACTTGCTGTTCAAGGGTGTGATGCCATGACTCATCCAAAACATAATGGCCGTGGTTTGTTCGTCTACCTTGGGAAGAAAACGGAAGAGCTTATAAAACAACAAGGTATCTCAATGGTTTATGGGTGGCCGAACCAAAAATCCAGCTTGTGCTATTTTCGAAAATTGAAGTGGACCAAAACAGGGACGATGAGGCGATACCATATACATGTATCAACATTGCCACTGAGCCACGCCTCAAAGATTTCTGCCTTAACTGCCAATGCCTACACGCTCTATCAACGTTTGATTCTCAATCGATTCCGCCAAACATCCAATGTATTTGCCAGCTCAGTCATAGACGATGAGCACGGGGGCCTGCATCGCAACAAGGATTTCTTTCGCTACAAAAGAGCACTCGGCAGTGATATTTACCAAATTGCAGGTTGCAAAATTTGGATGAAAATCGACGGTGCCCTACTGATCGGTGATATAGAACGTAACTCTGAAGCGAATATCCTAAAGCTACTCAAGGCTTTGCAACGCTTGTGTCGTTTACTTGGCATACAAGAAATCCGTTTTCAGTGCAGCCCCGATTGCTTTCTCGATAAAATATTTTCAAGACACTATGTTTCTCATGACTCGTGGGAAACCGGTGGCAAGAACTTCACTGACATTATTCCATTAGAAAAAATGCAATTCACCTATGGTGACTTGGATACATTCTGATACGAAATTAAGAATGTATGATATTCAAGCGAGGTTTTGACTTGATACAATCCTATTACAATATTTCAAGTTGATAAAAGTAAACAAAGCCCAACCTTTACGCAGGTTCAAAAAATGACCAAGAATATGCAGGCTGCGATAGCGTGCAGCCCATGGGCACCCTCTCAGATCAATGACCAGCCCAAACGCATTCTCGTTATGCGACATAACTGCTTTGGCGACCTTATTGCTACCTTCCCCTATATTAACAGTCTTAGGGCTCAGCTAGGCAGCGATGTCGAGATTGATCTTGTCGTGTGCGATATCTACAGCCACTTGGCTGAACATATCGGCTTGTTTGACAATGTCATTAAACTTGGCGGCGGCTTTAACACCAAAAAACGATTTGTATTTTCACTAGCAAAAATTCCCTATCTACTACTTCGAAATTACGACGTAGTATTAGATCTACAAAATAATAAAATCAGCCGTATTACTCGTTACCTATTAGGAAAAAAACCGTATACAGAATTCGACAAATACAGCCCGTTACCCGCTGGCGAAAGGTACCGAAAAACCATCAACGCAGTGGGTATCACTCCAGTTGAACTGAATACCGATTACCAGGCTCGCTTCCTAGGAAACTGCAATGATCTACTCACGGCTCATGGTTGGCGGGGCGAAAAGTACGTCATCCTGAATCCAGCAGGCGCTTATGAAAACAGAAACTGGCCTGCGGAGAACTACATTGCATTTGCCAAGCTATGGCTAAAAAACATCAACGACGCTACTCAGTTTGTGTTTCTGGGTCACAGTGAGCGCATTGGCAACGCGGTCAACATTGTGCAGCAAGCACTCCCCAATAGCGTTATTAATCTATTGGATATGACCTCAGAAACTGAAGCTTTCGAGATAGTACGAAAAGCAGAATTCATGCTATCAGAAGATTCAGGCTTGATGCACATGGCTTGGACTACTGGGGTAAAAACCATCGCAATGCTCGGATCTACGCGTGCCGACTGGACACAGCCATTGGGCAAGCAGGTCGATTTTTTCTCATCATCGGATCTCTCTTGCGGGGATTGCATGCAACCCACATGCGAACGCGGCGATAACTATTGTATGACTCGAATTACTCCGCCAATGGTATTGGCAAAGTACACTGCGCTAACAGCCGCGCAAACAAATGGTGGCTAACAGCGCTATGGAATTATACAGCCCTTGTTGTCAAAGAATTTTGTCACCAAAGCGTCAGTGCAGTAGATGTTTACAGCAGTTTTACGAAGAACAAGGCGTTCTGATTCTCTTAGAAAAAGCCAAAGAAGAACAAGTTAAAACTATTTCGCTGCTGCTTCAGCAGGATCAAAAGCTTGATAGACCAGAGATGCGAATTTCTCATTATGACAGCCTACCGTTTATCCGTGAGGGTACAGCCGAACAAAAAGAATGGCGTCCTAGACAAGATGATTTTCGAGCCATCGCGCGCCTTCTCAAAAACGCCCCCAGAAAGCGTATTCTAGAGATTGGCCCATGGAACAGTTGGCTTACGCATCACCTTGTTAAATGGGGTCACGATGTAGTGGCTATCGACTACTTTATTGACGAGGTTAATGGATTAAAAAACTCAACTCGGTACCGGGAAGAATGGCTGTCGATCCAAACTGACATAGACGATCTACGGATATTCTCAGAAAACACGTTTGATGTGGTTATCTTTAACAATGGTTTGCCGTTCTTTAGAAATCCACCTCAGACTTTTCAGCGTGTACGCGAACTGACTAAAAATAACGGAATAGTAATCGCATTAGGCGTTTCCTACTCATCGTCTTTTAAAAAGGTCAATAAACAGTTTCAAGCACGCCTTGCACGTTTCTTCCAGAACAATGGCGTAGAAATGAATATTGTTAATCAGACAAAAGGCTATCTATCTCGCCAGGGCGTCAGAGAACTACAATCCCTTGGTCTTCGACTTTCACCCTATCGGGAAACACGTTCAATGTTGAAACTAGTCGCGAGTAAGTTTTTTCCTTTCTTGGATATTCGTTTACGTTTATTGGGTCTTGCCCGTATTACAAAAACAATGGCGAAAACGTCTCCGGAATTATGAACATTCTTGTCGTTGTGCCTGGCGGTGTCGACGAAATCGATACAAACAAACAAATCCCGGTATTAATCAGTTTATTTGAGCAGCTTGGAAAACATCATCGGGTCGTCATTATTGCGTTGCAGCAATATGATGTCTGCCGTCACTATCGACTTGCCAACTGTGACGTAATTACGCTAAACGGCGTAGAGCTCTTCTCGTTATTTTCTTCGATCAAATACGTTATAAATGTTATACGACGATTAAAGTTCAGCCCCGATATCGTACACAGCTTCTGGCTTGGGTATCCGACGATTCTGGGCAAACTCATTTCAACCCGCTACCAAACTCCATTGCTTGCCAGTATCTGCGGCGGTGAATTGGTCGATATAAAACACATTAACTACGGTGGATCTATTCACCTGCGAGGTCGTTTTCTCAATCGAATCAGTCTAGCTTCAGCGGACAGCCTATCAGTTGGATCAGAGTACCTGAAAAATCAAATTCAACTCCCAGAAGATAAATCGCCTTCCATCATTCCTCTTGGATTGGATTCGAACTTCTGGTCACTTAATCCTCCAATCGATCTGAAAAATCGACAAAGCCGCTCTATCCGCATCCTACATATCGGCTCCATTAATACCGTCAAAGATCTTGAGCTTCTCATTGTAATCGCCACTCAATTAACAGTGCGTTCGGTTACCTTTACTATGTCACAGCTTGGTTTTGATACACTCAATGGTCAAATACAGCTGCTGGCAAAAACAGCAGAGGTCAGTGACAAGATCAGTTTTCATGGACTTTTGAATCAACAAGACACACGAAAGACCATCGCCCAAAATGATATGATAATACAAACCTCATGGTTTGAATCTCAAGGCGTTGCTGTCGCAGAAGCAGTCACTCAAGGGTTAATCCCTGTAGGAACTCAAGTAGGTTGGCTTGCTGATATGCTTATTGGTGTTCCACGCGAAGCTAATCAAAGCAAACAAGAGCTTGCATCGAAAATATGTGATGACATTGTAAATCTGATAGAAAACCCCGAGCAGGCTCAAAAGCGTGTTTCTACAATCCAAGGCTGGCTTCGCAAGCATAATAGCCAAAATACAGCCGAGCAGTTTCTTATGGCGTATCGTCGTCATACAAAAAAGCAGCAATAACGATATATATCGCATGAATATACTTAAACACTTGCAAGTACATATGAAGAAGGTTTGCACACAGGTGGGACGCTTTCGCCCCAATTTTTGCTAACAGAACTTGAGATTCGAGCAAATGAGACGTACGGGTATTTTCAAAAATGGCAGAACCTTCTGACCCAACAAGGGTTTCAAATACAGTCATCGTTTGACGTTGATGAATTGGCGATCGCCCATCCGTCAACTACCATGAAACATCGCATTATCCGTCAATCTTGGTTTTTTTCTGTCGTCATGTCTGCACCATCAATGTGTCGTCTATCGTTGTTCGCTGAACGGAAAAAATACCGTAAAGCAATGAAGGCTTTCCCAAATAAAAAAACATTGATAAAGGGCATTATTTTTTCAGCTAAGAAGTGTTCTTAGGTAAACGGGATATCTAACAAGCACATTCAATACGATAAATTATATCTGTTTCAATCCAAAAATCTTTTTCTGCGATAACGTTCATCTGATAACCGTTATCTGTGGCAATTGACGCTATACGTTCTAAATCGCAGTCACTGGATAAAACCATTAATATCTCAGTTTGAGTATGTATATAGTCGCCCAAGCTCCCAAATAGGCGTATAAAATACTGGAAATCATCACCGCAATACCAGGCGTGATCCGCTGCGTTTGAAGGGTTCTTCGGATAGAAAGGAGGATTGACGGTAATTATGTCGAACGCCCTAGTTGGTAGTGCATCAAACAAATCCGACTCTATCACTCGAACAGACAACCCGTTGTCTACCGCATTGTTCTTTGTCGCAGCTACGGCTGCGGAATTAATATCAATCGCTTCGACAATCGCGCCGTGCTTAGCCGCAACCAAAGGCAACAAACCGGCACCACACCCCACATCCAAAAAATGCCTACCCGCAAGCGGTATCTGCTCTAAGTATTGCGCCAGAAATCGTGAGCTGAAAAACAAACCAGGGTGAAAAACACCGGGGGTGACCTGCATCACAATCCCCTTAAAATGACTGGTTCGGGAGGACTTCAAATAATAGTGCTCTAACCACGGCTTGAGCGTTGCACCTAGAAGCGTCTTTAGGATTACTCGCACAGGATACTCCCGCATTCCCATTTATCGATCAAACACATGCTCATTGGTAAAACCGGCCTGCCTAAAGCAAATAAAGGATTCTCGTGGTTGTGGTGAAGCGAAACACAATTTAAGACGCTCAGCAAGATACCCTACCAATCTAACCAGCCTTGCTGGTCTGACCATTGCTTGATGTTTACTGGTATCGAAAACAACTAACTGCTTTCGATCATCTGCCAATTGTTTGATCACCAAATGCCAGATATCCAACGGCGTTTGTGTCCATCGAAGAAAATCGCCGATGGACAAAGGCCTAGGGTTGCAACTGGATAGCGTAAACAGATTTTGTTGCCTCAACTGTCGCTTAAAGTGTCTTTTGCAGGCGAAACCCTCGATATCTTCATCGCGAATCCCGCAGGTAAACGTTTTCGATGCATGAAAGAGTGCGGCATAACAAAAATGGCCATAATTATGCCGATTCATGTAGTCATGAAGAAACTGCCAATCACTTTGAGTAAGCTGTTGACTCAACAGTGCAATATCGTAGATTTGGATCGCACGTATACAACGACTCAAGTAATTCTGCGCCGCATGCAATAAAAGATGCGCCATTAACAAGCGTTTACTCGTGCCTGTATAATCAGCGTTAACCTGCGATTGGTATAGCGACGTAATGTCATATACCGTATAGCGTAACGTCCGTTTAATACGAAAATGCGCGTCAATAGAAATCGGTGCGTCCGCACGCTCACCAGGTATACCTACAGCCGGTGAAAAATAGTTACCATCTTGTGGTGCTGGCATACTCGGAGCATACCGTTTTTCGATCAGGGTCATACCTTCATCGGTTTGGGCATAAAGCATAAAGCCGCATTCATCTGCAGCACGCAAAAGCCATTCTTTTGCTTCTGCATCAATCAACATATCAATGTCGGCCATAGGACGAAGCCCAGGGTGGCTATATACATGACGAATGAGAAAACTGCCTTTTAATAACAACAGAGAAACGCCCTCTGGCGTGCGCTGCTCGAGTTTTTTAATCAGCTTTTCCATACGGTTAAGTCGCGATGTATTCTCATCAAACTGGTTATTGAGATAATCGACAAACGCACTGGAGAAGCAATCGGCCCAGCCTTTTTCCGCTATTCGCTGTGCTAATAAAGGACTCACCCCATGGGTATAGCAAATCAACATTGCTGCCTCCCAACTATCATTATTCCAGTCAGAAACTTCGCGCACTATCGTGCTGGCATCCGTCATACGGAACCAAGAAAGTACCGCTTTAGTGATGTATTCAATGGAATGGTTAGGAGATCGCTGTGGCACAATTACGCCTTACTTTGACGGGTATTCGACCAATTCAGATAACGTCTGAACAGCCAGATCAATATCACTACCGATAGATACTCGAAAGGCTGAAAGTTTGCCTAGAGAGTCCATTACATCGGCCTTTCCCGGAAACGGTAAATCAAACCCACTGTCTGTATTATTCTGCAGGTACTGAATGACTTGATGTGACTTAACAGTTTCAACAACACTGTCTGTAGACTCTCTTTTAGCTTCGAGAAAACACAGGCTTATCTTTTTTGATGCAAAGTCTTTTTGTTGCACCAAGGGTATACGACGCTTTGATTTTCCGTTAGGTAGATCAACTACAGGAGTATTTGCTAACTCAGGGAACAATTCTTGGCTCTCAGGCAGCAAATGAATCGCCAGCGGATTACCCCAGATTTGCATGCCATCAGCCAGATGCAGAAAGGTCGTATCTTCGCTGAGGATGTTCCAACCTTGTTTCCAACAGGCGTACGTTAATGACGATTTTCCTACACCACTTTGCCCAATCAGCAAAAGCGTATTCCCCTCTCTATTAACAGCCGCCGCATGCACCGGAATACGCTGATTCCAACACAAAAACAGAAAACCAATGAAATGCAGAACTTGGCTGATAAAGTAATCGGTATCATCCAGCATTAGGCGCGAAATATGGGCCTCGGCGCAATTTGTTTGTAAACCAACAACCACTGCACCGTACCGATTTTCAGCAACATAGGTATCACCGGAAAACTGATAGCGAAATACCTCACGTGTATAGCTGATCTCGGATTCTTGGATGTTAATACAAACAGCAAATGCGGGTTGCTCGCATTCATCAACAACTGATAACTTTCGAGCTGAGGGAAATGCTAGAAAAAACAAACCTTCAATAGCAGGATCATTCACTTCAAAGCGAAAATTTAGACCGAATATGCTCGCACCAAAGTAATATGACTTATTCATATCGTTAGTGAAATCGACAGACAGGGATTCAATTGGCTAAGCACGTATTTATGAGCGTCTGGCATTACCCTTGCATCAACGATCTCAACATCAAATGATCGCCGGTCAACACTTGATGCTAGTGCAACCAATGCAAGCGGCATTGTGAAGTAATCAGAGTCAGGGCTATAAAGAATGACCTTTTTCTTATTCATCCTAATTTTTATATTTCTACACACTGTGTTAGATCAGCTGCCCCAACAAGATAAAAGCTTGGGACCAATCAATGAGCCGAATTTATTTCCTTCATGAGACATCAAATCAAATCAAATAGGAAGTCATTATTCAGAAGGAGCCAAACTGATAGTTCTTGCATAACAGTGCCAACCAATAGAATATGTTTCTAGCCTCTAATGGATAGAGGCAAAATAATATTGTGCCGCTTAGGTAGCGCTGAATTATATGCCTCTTGGCATCATCAGACATAATAATAACCATGCACAAAATACTGCTGGCTCACGCGTTTTTTCTCAACAACGATGAAAAACAAATTCGAGAGAAGTTTAAACCATACCCGCCATTGGCAACGCTCTATGCAGCTAGCCAACTTCGAGCCTGTGGTAATGATGTCTCATTATTTGATGCTTCACTATCCAGCGGCATGGATGATTTTCGCCAAACATTTAGCACTGTGTCGCCTGAAGTTCTGGTCATCTACGAAGACGATTTCAACTTTCTAACAAAAATGTGCTTGTCTCATGTCAGAGATGCAACGCTTGAGATGATTCGCGTTGCCAAAAAATCACATGCAACTGTGATAGTGCATAGCTCGGACGCCTCAGACCAACCCGATGTTTATCTAGAAAATGATGCAGACTACGTAATCGCTGGCGAGGCAGATGAAGTACTGGTTGAATTGGTCAATACCTTATCAATGCCTCGGGCGGATACGCTACCCAATGGCGTTATCTACCGTGAAAAAGAACAGATCATACATTGTCCCAAACGCTCGCCACAAAGGAATATCGATAAGCTAAAACCGCCCGCTTGGGATCTGGTGAACTTCGAAAATTACCGCCAATCATGGATCAGTAGACACGGTTATTTCAGTCTCAACCTCGTTTCTACGCGCGGGTGCCCTTATCGTTGCAATTGGTGTGCTAAGCCCATATGGGGGCAGCAATATTCAACACACAGCCCGGATTTTGTTGCTGATCAAATTGCCTATCTGCATAAACACGCGGCCCCTGACCATATCTGGTTTGCTGATGACATCTTTGGTTTAAAAAAACTATGGGTTAAACAGTTCGCTGCTGCAATGGATGAACGCAAGATCGAAATTCCCTTTACGATTCAATCTCGTGCAGATTTGATCGATGATGATGTAGCGTCGAATTTGGCCATTGCAGGCTGCAAGGAAGTTTGGATGGGTGTTGAATCTGGCAGCCAAGCAATACTGAACGCGATGGATAAAGATATCGATATCGCTGACGCTCTAAAAGCGACCGCCTCGCTTCGTTTGCACGGCATAAAAATCGGATTCTTTATACAACTGGGTTACCTGGGTGAAGACTTGCCAGAGATAATAAAAACTCGCAACCTGATACTGGAAGTTTTACCGGATAACATTGGTGTCAGCGTCAGCTATCCCCTACCCGGCACATCATTTTACGATAACGTTAAACGTGAAATGTCTGTAAAAACGCACTGGAAAGAAAGTAACGATCTCGATGCTGTTTTTAATTCGACTTTTAGTGCCGATTTTTACCGAAAAATCCGGCATCACCTGCATGGGGAATTGCAAGCGACATTAAACAACCAATGTACACAGGCTTGGCAAAACCAATGGCAGGCACTTATGGCAGGCGCCGACCAATATCGCACTGAATCTCAAATCACTATCGCCTCGATCACCTGAAGCCCTGATAATGAAACCTGATATTTTACTGACTCACGGCTACTTCTTAGCAGAAGACCCCAAAGAACAACAAATAATGAAACCCTACGCGCCACTGGGGTTGATGTATCTTTCTGCCTATTTAAAACAGCAGGGGATTACGGTTGAATTGTTTGATTCAACGTTTGCATTTCGTCAGGACCTTTACGATCGTTTATCCCTAGCAGGGCGAAGTAAAATACTCGGCATTTATACCAATCTGATGACACGACCATCTATTATCGACATCACACGAGAAGCCAAGATTCAAGGCTGGACCGTTATCTTGGGTGGTCCCGAATCAGCCAATTATCCCGAAGAGTACTTACAGGCAGGTGCCGACTTCGTCGTCATCGGCGAAGGTGAGCAAACCTTACAAGCATTGGTAGAGGCATTAACGGGAGAGGATCATCCGTACGATATTGACGGCATCGCCTATCTCGATCAGCAGAACAATTTGATACAGAATGCGCCACGCAGTCTTCCAAAGGATATTGATCAATACCCTTGGCCAGATCGCGATGCGATCGATCTTAAGCGTTATTTCCACGCATGGCGGACGCATCACGGAAAATCGAGCGTCAGTATGATTACCGCGCGGGGCTGCCCCTACAAATGCACTTGGTGTTCACATGCAGTGTTTGGCTACAGCCATCGACGCCGCGNCCCGATCGACTGCGCAAATGAACTAGAACACATCGTTAACACTTATAACCCTGAAGAAATTTGGTACGCCGATGATGTCTTTACCATTAATCACAAATGGCTATTCCGTTATGCCAATGAACTGGATAAACGACAACTGAAATTGCCTTTCGAGACAATCTCTCGTGCAGATCGTATGTTAGATGACCGCGTCATGGATACGTTGCAGGCCATGGGCTGTTACCGAATCTGGATAGGTGCTGAAAGTGGCAGCCAGCGTCTACTTGATCAGATGAAACGAGGTGTGACTATGGATCAAGTCTACCAAGCCACCAAGGCCGCACAAAAACGTGGCATCCAGGTGGGCATGTTTCTTATGTGGGGCTTTGGCGACGAAAACTTGGACGATATCGATGAAACCGTGACTCAAGTCGCTCATGTAAATCCCGATATCTTTTTCACCACTGTTGCCTACCCAATAAAAGGCACTGAATTCTATTTAGAAAACGAGCAAGCTATGTCGCTCGACAAGCCCTGGGAAATCGCCAGTGACAGGGATATCACGTTGCAATCACGCAAAAGTGACCGCTACTATCGACTCGCCAACAAGTACCTCTACGCGCACGTCGATGCGACACGTATGGAAAAACGCGGTGATCGCTTAGCCTCACTACGAAAAAAGCATGCAACCCGTGCACGCGCATTGCTGGAGTTAGAAGCACATGGCTGAAATACAAACAGCCTTCGACGGCATGTCGACAGACTATGACAAGAGTTTTTCCAATACCTATCTTGGCGAATACTACCGAGATCGCACCCATGATGTCATGGAGCGCTATTGGTCAACGCCTAGCAATCTCCTCGAGATTAATGCCGGCACTGGTGAGGATGCTATTTTTCTCGCTCAAAGGGGGCATCATGTTCATGCAACAGATATCTCATCTAAGATGCTTGAGCAGTTGTCCAGAAAAGCCGTTGAACTGAAACTAGAAGCCCATGTTTCTTTCCAAACGCTACCTATTGAAGCAATCGACAGCCTGCCCGAAGCACATTATGACGGCCTACTATCGAACTTTGGCGGCCTCAATTGCGTCCATGATTTATCCACCTTTGCAAAAAATGCCCATTATCTAGTAAAGCCCGGAGCTGTTGTCATTCTCTGCGTAATGGGCCCTTGGGTACCCTGGGAATGGTCTTGGTACAGTATGCATGGAGACATGAAGAGTGCCTTCCGGCGAGTATCGGGAAAAACGCAATGGCGCGATAGCCACATTTACTACCCATCACTCAGAACGCTGAAAAAGACCATGGCACAGGCGTCGTTTCGATGCCTGCATACTGAAGCACTCGGTGTTCTAATGCCGCCGTCTTATGTTAACTCGGTAGCAGAATCCTATCGGGGTATTTTTGACTATGCCGCACAGATCGAAAACCGTATCGCCCGACTGCCTGGAATGGCAAACCTATCTGACCACTATTTGCTGGCATTCGAGAAATTTGAAACATGATTATTTTTTACAATGCACAATGTGCCAAGCGAGGATACCAACGTCTACCTGCCGCCATTCTTCAGGTTGCCTCATTCATTGAAGGTGTTTTTGACTACGAAATCGTCGATGGCAATCTCAACCAAGACACCGACTACGCTGAATTGATTATTGATAGATTCAACAACCAAGGCCTTAAATACCTGGCCTGCAGCGTAATGCCTGGTCCACAGCTTGTCTCTACGGTCAAAGACTTGAGACGTATAAAAAAGGCCTGCCCTGATCTGGTGGTTATATTTGGTGGTTATTTCCCATTAAATCATCCGAACGTTTGTGCATATGACGATGACGTTGACTATGTCATTGCAGGGCCCGGTGAGACATCCTTCCGACTCTTGATTGAATCATTAGAAGCCGGAAAAAAACCCATGAATATCGCCGGTGTAATTTATGCTGAAGACGACGTACTGATTACCACTGACGCCAATACACCCACCACGACAGACAAACCTCGTCTGATTGAGAACGGCAAAGCCAACCCCATTAAACCCGATGACTTGCCGCGTTACCCCTATCATCGTTTGAATGTTAGCGATTATATTGCCCCTACATTCCTTGGGTCTCGCACACTCAGTCACCACAGTAGCTATGGCTGCCCATTTCTTTGCAATTTTTGTGCTGTCGTGAGCTTGGCTGAAGGCCGCTGGTTTGGTGAAAATGGGATGAGGCTTGGCGAGCTTGCTGAGCTTATGGTCGACAAGTGGGATATTAATGCACTGGAATTCCACGATAACAATTTTTTCACCTCCGAAAAACGTGTTAGAGCTTTCTGCGAACAACTCAAGGCAAGAAACTTAACACTCAATTGGTGGGGGGAAGGCCGCGCCGATACCCTACTCAAATACTCCGATGAAACCTGGGCGCTCATGCGAGATACCGGTTTAAAAATGGTATTTTTGGGTGCAGAAAGCGGTGATGATGAAACTCTAGAGCGCATGAATAAGGGGGGAACCCAATCCACAGAGGGACTTCTCGAGTTGGTAGAAAAAATGCGTGATTTCGGCATCATTCCAGAACTCAGTTTTATCCTAGGCAATCCTCCTACGCCCTTAAAAGACATGAAGAAAACCATTCAATTTATTCGGCGAATAAAGAGGATCAACCCCAACGCGGAAATCATCATGTATCGCTATGACCCCGTTCCTATCGGTGGAGAAATGTTCGATAAGGTGTCTGAACTAGGATTTCAGTTCCCTAAAACATTGGAAGAATGGACGGATGATAAATGGCGTAAGATTCAACGCAGAACAACCGCTGACGTTCCATGGCTAAATGATAAAGATCAAAAATATTTATCCAATTTTCAAACAGTATTAAACGCTTACTACCCCACATCGACCGCAAGGCATCTTCCGCCAGGGTCATGGCGTTACAAGCTTTTGCGCGCAGTCAGCAGTTTGCGATACCACACACAAATCTACCACTCACCGGGAGAACTTGATTGGCTGCAAAAGCGGCTAGCTTATCAACGACCTGAAATATCAGGTTTTTAATCCTGTTTGATTCTCCCCATGCAAATACGGTAAGCGCTATACCAGCCTATGACAGAAGATAGTAAGCACTACTACCCGTGAACATTTTTTGATCACGCGCATTGCAAAGTGTTCCAACAGCATTACAATCCACACTCTTTCACATTGATCAGGCTAGGAGGCACAACGATGATTGTTGCAAACCCAGCCGGGCAAAAGATCTAGTTCCGACACTACGTCAACCAGACACACCAGCCCGGCATTCATCGCCGGGGCGATAAGCCCCAACACTGACATTAACGTATGAAGTTAAGGGTTTACCATGTCTGACTTTCACCCCATCGCTAACCTTGGTTGGCAAGCATTTTTTCAACAACAGCTGTCACTCGACGAGTGGGATACTTGCCACCCGGTGCGCGTCATCAATCAACACCGTAACCAGCTGATGGTTACCGACGGCAGTACCGAACATTCACTACCGATCACCCCGTCGATGCCCAGCCTCGTTGTCGGTGATTGGCTGCTGCTCAATGAACAACTGCAGTTTCATCGCGCGCTCGATCGAAAAACGCGGTTTGCACGCAAGGCTGCGGGCAGCAAAATTGCTGAGCAGCTGATCGCGGCGAACGTCGATACGGCGTTGATTGTGTGTTCTATGAATGCCGATTTTAACCTCAGCCGCCTTGAACGGTTTTTGTCGTTGGTTAACAGCGCCGGTGCCGAGCCGGTGATTGTGTTGAGCAAATCTGATTTAACCGCTGACTCTGACGGGTTCATCCAGCAGGTACGCGAACTCGATCCACTCTTGATGGTTGAAGCCGTTAACTGCTTAGACCGTGATAGCTTGGAATGCCTGTCGCCTTGGTTGAAAACCGGCACCACATTGGCGGTACTGGGCAGCTCCGGGGTTGGCAAATCGACATTGATTAATAGCCTGCAAGGGAGTGACCAACAGGCCACCCAAGGTATTCGTGAAGACGATGCCAAAGGCCGCCACACCACCACGTCACGAACATTAGTATCGTTACCTGGCGGTGCGTTGATCCTAGATACACCCGGCATGCGAGAGCTACAACTGGCCGATTGTGCAGAAGGCATTAGCCAAACCTTCAGCGATATAGACGCATTGGCTCAGCAATGCCGCTACAGTGATTGCTCACATCATGATGAACCGGGTTGTGCGGTGAAAGCCGCGCTTGATAACGGCACGCTGGATGAAAGACGGCTTAATAATTACCAGAAGCTACAACGTGAAGAACGGTTTAACTCCGCTTCGTTAGCTGAGCGACGAGGGGCAGATAAAGCCTTTGGTCAGTTTATTAAACGAACTCAGCAACAAGCGAAGCATTTAAAGGGACGTGATTAGCTGGGTCGTGTTTTCGATAGCCGAATCGTTNGGCTGCAAGGCCTAACGATTTCACACAAGGCTCGTTCACCCGAGCAGATTTTCTATGCGGTATTAGAGATACTATTCATTGAATATTTCGATGGCAGCCTACAACGGCGGATGAAAATCGCTAATGAACAGACTATCGGTTGTTTCAAAAAACGGAAGCCCTAGGCTTCCGTTTCATCTGTTGCTCCATTTAGCAATGAGCAACATTCAGACATGCGATGTTGACGCACCTAACAGCAATGATGCAAATACGTCCGGTTAATGCGCCAACTTACCCACCTTCTTAGCACTCAAATAATCGTTCTCGTACATCCAACGAATTACTTGTGCTAGCGTTTCTTCCTTGTCGGTGAAGATCAGTCCGAGGTCTTCTTCAGCCTTGCTGCTGTCGGCATACACCCACTGTGAGGCATATGACATGCCTTCGGCAGTCATGGGGAATTCAGCATCAACAATACGCGCAACCACATCGGCGCATTTACCCATGATACGCAGCAGGTTGCCAGGAATATGCACATACCACATCTTACGGCCGGTTACCTTTTGTACAATGCGTAACAGCTCTTCCCAGCTGTAGTAATAGCCACCCAGCATAAAACGGTCTGCGCCGGTGAAGCGCTCAAGAATGGCAACATGGGCTTTGGCGACATCCGCCACATTCACAAATTGCATGCCGGTAGAGCTGGTAAACGTAAATTGGCCAACAAACATTTTGATGCCAAAGTGGGGCTCTGATAACGCTGGGTCGTCAGGGCCTACCACACCGGTGGGGTATGTGATCACAATCGGCGCGCCCTGTTCTTGCAATTCTCGCACGTAGTTTTCACAGGCAATCTTGGAGCGGCCATAGGGGTTTTGAGCAGTGCTTACTGGGGAGTTTTCGTCCAACACATCGGCATGCACATCAAAGATTGCGCTCACGCTCGATACAAAAATAATACGCTTAATGCCCGCATCTAGGCTGCTACCGATGACATTCTTGGTGCCACCAACGTTGGTTTCCCACACGAGGTCAGCGTATTTATCGGCGGTTGCAACCATTGCCGCTGCATGGATAACCGCATCACAGCCATCAACGGCACGTTTTACCGCGTCTTTATCAGTAACATCGCCAACGATGATTTCATCGGCTTCAACACCGAGGTTGCTCAATACAGTTTGGGCTTTGCTCTCGGAGCGCACCAATAAACGTATTTGGTGCCCTGCCACTTTGATGGCTTTTGCAGTGTGGGAGCCAACAAAACCGGTCGCGCCGGTGATTAAAACTTTCATAACGTCCTCAAATAACAACGGCGTTTTCGGCGCGTCGACAGGTGTTTACAGCCGGCTTGCTCTGCTTGTTATTGCTTTAGTGAGCGTGCCTTACCCGATGGGAAATACCTGCTGCGTACTATCGTTAATAGCGCACAGCAGGTGAAGCCACAGTTTACGCTTTTGCGGCTGTTTTTGCAGGTTTTCGCGGGGCTTTCTTAGCCGGTTTTTCGACGGTAATGCGCCAATTCAAATCAGCGATTTTAGCCTTTTCGGCCAATGTCCAAGATTCACCGCCGGTTTGCAAAAGATCCAACGATTCTTCGACCCAAGCTGGCATCAAGCGCATTTTTTCAAGCCCACGAATGGTTTTTCGGGCCATCAATATCAAGTCACGTTTCTGTTCGCAGATCGGCCACGCAGGGCTTTTTGAGGGCGCAGACAACAACACGTTAAATCCGGCACGCTCTAATGCTGCACAAATATCTGCTGGGTACATTGACTGAGTCGCTGCCAGTGTTGGCAAAAACGATCGGTGTAACGCAACATGCGCTTCGTTATTCCAGTCAAAGTGTNGTGTCAGTGTATATTCAGAGCAGGAGTAACGGCCACCGGGTTTAAGTACACGGAACATTTCTTTAGCAAAATCATCGAGTTCGTCTTTCTTGAAAAATGGCCATACTGCCTGCACAGAGTAACAACCATCAAACGATTCTGATTCATACTGCAGCGGCTCGTGGTGATTACCCACTTTGTAGTCGAGCTTGTCACTCATCTCACATTCGTTGGCCCAATCTTTGGCATTCGCGACCTGATCCGGATCAATGTTATAGCCTGATACTCGGCCACCGGTTTGCGTTGCCATATAGTGAGAGATGCGACCACGGCCACAGCCCATATCCAGCAGATGTGATTGCGCCGGGGTTTCCAGTGCAAGTTCTTCTAGGATGTCTTGCTCACACAGCAATTGGTTGCCGTAAAGACCCTGATCTTCATCAAGCTGCGGTGGAATATAGAGTTTCTCAAGATCAAATACCGACAACATGTTGTTCAGTACTTTGTAATACGCCGCGACCGCCTTGGTTTCGTCTTCGGTCTCTGTTTCAGCGCCGGCCTGCATGTGCTGAAAGAACTTGTACGCGTCAACACAGGCTTGTTTGTCTTCTTCTGGTAAGGTCACGAGGCGCTTAATGCCATCAACCGAGGTTTTCACGCGATACCAATTGGCTTTGAGGTCTTTGCTTTCGCGTTTGAGGTAATTCGTAATAGGTAAAGCCATATTCGTTCCTTTTCTATGTTTTCTACGAATAAAAGTGACATCCATGAAATCGTTCAGTTCGATACCTACAGCACGTTGCCAAACGAATCATTATGCCGTGAAGGCACCAAAAGAGCGCCACATTGTTCGGCAATAACGATAACCCACTTTTCACAACAAAGTAACCAGTGCGAAAAGCCAAACGACACAGACCTATTAGAACAACTTCCTGGGCATTCAGTTTGTTCTTGGTCATAAGAGCGTCAGATCTCGGTAATCAAACACGTCTATTCACTTGAGTTCATTCACTAAAAAAGGCTTACTATCACCCGCCGAAAAAATCGGCACCATAACAAGCCGCTATGGCATGGTGAAACCAACAAGATCGACGTTCAAGAGATTAATGATGGATTATTCAACCCCATTTATTGTGACACTCAGCATACTCGCTGCCTGCAGTGTTTTCTGGATCATTGGCAAATTCCTGCCGATTGAATCACCGGTTGTTTACGGCCGTCATGATACGGGAAATAACCGTGTTGGCATTCCCACTCGGTTGTCATGGGTCATCATGGAATCGCCCGCAGCGCTAGTATTCGCCTGGTTTCTATTCAATGGCGAGCTGCCGGTTTCTGCACCGATGATTGCGCTTTTTGTGATGTGGGAATTGCACTACATTCATCGTGCGTTTATCTACCCGCTTCAATTAAAGGTACGCCCAGGGTCAACGACACCGATTCGCATGACGTTATCCGGCGCGATTGTTTGCACCGTAACCGGTTATACCAATGGTGCTTATATTTCCGACTACGCAGATTACCTGCAATCCAACAGCTGGTTTTATTCGCCGGAATTTATTATCGGCACCCTGATCTACATCGTCGGTTTTGTACTGAACAAAACATCCGATGCTGAGTTAATGCGTCTGCGTAAAGAAAACCCCAATGCCTACAGCATTCCGCGTAAAGGGGCTTATCGCTGGATATCTTGCCCCAACTACCTCGGCGAGCTATTAACTTGGGTGGGGTTTGCTTGCGCGGCTTGGTCAATTGCGGGTGTCGTGTTTGCGGCAATGAGTGCGTCAAACCTGATCTTCCGTGCTATCGAAAATCACCGTTGGTACCATGAGAAGTTCCCTGACTACCCGGCTGACCGCAAAGCCGTTATTCCATTTTTGCTGTAGAACACCTCAGCCACCAGCCGGTGATTACAATTGGTTCATGTTGCAATCACCGCTGATGCCTGCCTCGTGGTAGTCAATCAATGGCTACCACTCGCGTGACCTTTTTAGGCCGTCGATAACACAGCAATACCACGCTCTCTTCAGTTTTGTTCGAGAGTCCCCTCGAAAAATCACAACAATCTCCCGTTTCGTCGCTAGATCTAACGCACTCAAATCGATCTTATATTTGCTGGCGCATTGTAATAGGAATATCCGAACTAACAGGTTAATCTTGTCTTGTCCGTCAGGTAGCAAGCGTCAATCTCGGATGATGCGTTACTCGCCGTGCTTATGGATAGCACACAGTCGCCGACACCTGCACAACAACAAAAATAAAGCAGAAAAGGGAAAGACATGGAAAGCAACAAAACACCCTCCAAAGGCTCAACTGTCGACATTGGCTTGGGTTATTACGACGATATCGCAGGTTTGTTTCTGTTCAGTGATAAGGGCATGAAACTCACTGATACCATCACGTTTATATTCAGCCAAACCTTACAACGGGATATGTTTTTTGCCTCATGGGCAGTGGCCTATGTGAATGGTGACGGTGAATACCGCGTTAGAATCACCAGCCCCAGCGACGACGTGTCTGCCTACGAAACGCTGATACCCAACTACATCGCTGCCGGTAAAATGGCGATGGCCAGTTACTATGAGAATATCCCTTACGAAGCGCGCGAAGGCTGGGAGTTTTTAATGCCATTCGGCTTGGCGATGGCGAATGTTAAATCCGTACAGCTGCTGCACTTTCCGCCGCTGGAAACCTTCACAACCAAGAATTATCTCTACTCGCCAACCAACCGCCGCTGGGAATGTCTACTCGCCCAAAACGGCTTTGATGGATCCGACAACACCACGGTTGAGCGTGTGATCGACATCGCCCCCATCGCAGCACCCGGCGGTGCCGGTAACGCTCTAGTGGAATACAACGAAGATTTTGTTCCGTATGCGATGGCGCAACTGCGAAACTATTTGCATCCGCTGAGTGCCACCAAAGGCACAGTGACCCAACCTGTAGTTGCATATGGCGGCCCGGTGCACGACTGGCTGAAGCTGGCATTTGATCTGAAAGACACACCACGCACGCTGGATATTATCAAACTAACGATTGCCGAAGGCGTCGACGGCCAACCCGCCCCGACAACCTGGGTATTGTGTGCAAACCACCCTAGCGAATACCTTTACGATACCAGTGTTCCACTGAAAGACGCCACCAAGCCCAATGGTGACTATCCCGCACCGATTGAAGTTATGTGCCAGGATTTGATCGCTGCCGGTTGGCAGGCGCATATGTCGGCCTTCCCGCAGGATGATCCGTATGACACGTTGAAAGACATGGAAGAACGCTGGGGCTGGGATTCGAAGACCGGCAAGGTCAGTGCCGACAAAGAAGCACTGGTTTTGGCCATTGTGGAAGAACAAAACACTGAATTCAGCTTTGGCACTAGCACGTTCACACCAACAGATGCTCAAACCAATGCAGATACGTTTGCACTGCAACGCAGCACTGAATCTGATGCGTATGCCAGCTTTGCCATAGAGCCAGAAGCTGACGATATATTTTCATCCATCACCATGGCTGAATCCGCCACTCTGGATACACATCATCGTTTAATGCAGGCCGGCGGTTATCTCATCGACTGGACACCCGCGACTAACGACGATGATGAAATTCACTATCGCGTTCTGGCATACAGCCGAGACAGCGCTAACCCCTTGGCTGAAAAAGTCGTGACCTACGGGCGCTGGCCAAAAGACAAATTCTTTGGCGAATACCGCCCAAACTATGGCTCAACATTTAACGATATCGAACTGATCGGTTTCCCCGGTTATGTGCTGAGTATTATTCCCGCAGCGGGTCGCCGTACTTATCAACTGTGGAACTTTGACCCTTACGCAGAAGACGATTGCCTATCCTCTGGCGAATTCAAACAAGGTGGCTTTCGCAGTATCGACGCAGATCGTGAGCTGTATCCAATCGGTAACTACGTATTGGATCGCAAAGGTGCCGATTACCGCCTGTGGAGCTTTGACCCTCAATCGAATCCGCCACTGGCATTGCCAACAGTGCAGTCGGGTGACTGGCCGACCATCAATAACGATGATGCTATGGTCGTTTTAGGTAATCATGTACTGACATGGAAGCCAGACCAACCGTGCGCCGGATGCCGTCTATGGCATTTTGATCCATCCCAATCGAACCCACTGGGTGATACCCCTATCAAAACGTCTGCGCTGCCCGACGGTTTTGATAAACACTCAACACTGCTCGGCGTCGTGCCGAGTCAGCCCAAAGATGAAACACGTGAAAAAACGCCTGGCACTATCGAGTTCATGCGCAACAACATCGAGCATGTTGTGTACTACATGCTCGAGAGTCGCTCGTTCGATAACGTACTCGGCTGGCTGTATAAACGCGGTAAAAAAGACGGCCTGAACTGGGTCGGAGACAGCGAAGGTGGCTTCCGAGGGTTAGACCTGTCAATGAAAAACCCCATGCCCGATGGCACACCCGCGCATGTTAGCCAGTATCAGAGCGGCAAACTTAGCGACCAGTTTGTATTGGGCGGCCCGGCGCAAGATCCATGGCACGACAACAGCGATGGTTTAATGCAGATGTTCCATGGCTACGAGGGCTACGCCGAGCGCAGCACACCGACAATGGATGGTTTTGCCTGGAATCAAGACAGCCCAGCAATCATGAGCAGCTTCACACCCGAACAATTGACCGTTATGAACGGGTTGGCAAAGCACTTTGGCGTTAGTGACGACTGGTTTGGCTCAATTCCTGGCGGCACAGATGTAAACCGTGGATTTTCCGTTAGTGGATCGGCCTACAATCGCCTCGGCACGTGGGAAGGTGGTACGGCTTATGAAGATTGGCCCAATTCCGCGCACCGCCAATCCATCTGGAAAGCCCTATGGAACCACGGCCATACGGATTGGAAGATCTATTACAACATCTTGTGGGAAAAAGCCGTTTTTACCTACCAGCTATATTTAAAGGGTCAGATCCCTGAAGTGGATGCGGCTTGGGCAAAAGCCGTTGTCGAGGCAAAGGGCAGCCACGATCTACCCGATTCGAAATGGATTTCACCCATGCAACAGTTCTATAAAGATATCGAAAACGATAGCCTACCCAGCTTCAGCTATATCGAACCGGCCTGGGTTGGCGATGAGTGTACATCCTATCATCCAGGGTCTAACGCCGATGGCATTGATTCCTTGGTACCTGCCGAGCGTGCGTTAAACGACATCTACGAAGCACTGAGTAAAGATAAAAAAATCTGGGACAAAACTTTATTGGTCGTCACCTTCGATAAAAATGGCGGCCTGTTTGACCACGTACCGCCGCCGTATGCCAACAAACCTTGGCCAAACGATGTTGCTGATGGATTCGAATTTGACCTAATGGGCCCTCGCGTACCGGCAGTATTTGCCTCACCTTGGATCAAGCCCAGCACCGTGCTGCGAGACAGCGATGGCAAGGGCTTCGATTCAACATCGTTTGCCGCCACCTTACTGAATTGGTACAACATTGCACCGTCCACCTGGGGTTTGGGTGATCGAATGGATCAAGCGCCTACCTTCGAAGGGATTTTTAACGAAACCCGTGCGCGCACAAGTGCGCCTAAGCTCAAGGTACCGTTCGATAAGGATTTCCCGGACAACAGTTAACCCCGCAATCTGTATAATTTTACCCACCTGCCTGGATTATTGCGGCTAGCCGCCGCATGATCCGGCGCATCCGCACTTGCTCCTCAAACAGCAACACGATCAACCAAAATGCAAACAACCTGTGATCAATCGATGATGGAAAAACCGTCACTAACAGGTTAACCTGACCGCCTTGAAATGTTATTTGTCATTTAAATGTTGGTCTCGTAAGCAATATGGAAGCCAGAGAGATTTACCACTGCCCCCACACTAGCCACGCTATTGGCGTCTGCACGTGCTCGTCACTTGCAACGTGTCGATAAACGTTTAATCCGCGATGTTTCATTACTTCGGTTTTGGTTCCAATATGAGCTTGGCTTCGTTAGCAGCCAAAGGGGTGCTGCCGCTTAACTCGCGTCGGGCGACGCTGGCTGGCTGGCGTTTACGTTTTAATGTTCAACATTTTTTCCGTCACGAAGGTGGCGTCGGTAATATCGAATTCACCGGGAATACCGACGATCGAGTCTTGGGGGTTTTACATGAATGTACCGATGATGCTCTACCCTTGCTGGACGCCGCCGAAGCTTACGGCTACGGTTACAACCGCGTTAGCGTAGATGTGACGGTGGATACCACCGAAAAAAGTGCCTCAAAACACCACCATCAGATGGTAAATGCACTGACTTACATCGGCATGCCCGAGTTTATCAACGACGAATGCCGGCCAAGTCAGCGTTATATGAACATTATCATTAAGGGTGCACGTCAGGCACAGATAGATGAAGCATATATCCAACAATTGGAAACACTAACACTTCATCGATGCGAAGATTATCCGCCGTTTCAAAAACCGGCGGGACAGCACCCGACATTTGATGCCGCATCTCTCGCCAAGCATAACGAATACACAGCCTTGGCCGGCGCGGTTTTTGATATGTCAGCAGCACGACCGATACATACGTATCTGAAAAGCTACTTCGGTGGCAAAGACATGACACTGTTTCATCTGAAGCGGCTGGACTGCAGCAACAACAAAGAAACAACAGACGACATAAGGAAAGGACGCCTTAACCAGGCACAACAGCGATACCTCAATGCCTACCTCAATGAGTATGCCCGAGAGTATCGCTTTATTGGTCACTATAACTACAACAACGATTGAGGAACATCCATGGCCCCCCTTTCCAAATCTGATTTTCCGCCGGCGCTCAACCATGGTGACATTGAAGAAATTTTTCAGGATGTCTTTGTCGTCAGCGGTGCCATGGAAACCGTACTGATGGACATGGATTGGCAATTCAGCCGTAACATGACCATCGTCAAAGACGGCGAACGGTTGGTATTGATTAATAGCGTTCGTTTAAACGATGACGGCTTGGCTGCGCTAGATCAACTCGGCAAGGTCACTGACATCGTGCGCTTGGGTGCATTACATGACCGTGATGATGCGTTTTATATTGATCGCTATCAGGCTCACTACTGGGCCATGCCGGGCATTGAAATCGACACTGACATCACCGTTAAACCCCTGAACCACGAAGCCGATTTACCACTCGCTGATGCATCTCTGTTTACGTTTAAAACCAGCCAAATTCCGGAAGGTATTCTGCATCTCAATCGTAATGACGGTATTTTGATCGCCTGTGACGCCCTGCAAAATTGGCTCAGCCCAGACGAGCACTTCTGTGACGCCTCACGCGAACGCATGGAAGGTATGGGATTTTTTACCCCCGCTAATATTGGCCCCGTTTGGATGCAGGCTGCCGCACCTGCTGTCGATGATTTTGATCGTTTAACACAGCTAGATTTCAAGCACGCATTATGTGGGCACGGAGAACCCGTGCGCGATAATGCGAAGGAATCTTACTGTGCAACATTCAATCGATTGTTCGCCAGCTAAGCGGTCATAGGCAGGGACGCTCCGATGCGCAGTGAATTGCAGATACCCGGTTATACCATAGGCACACGTATGTGGCGTTATGCCGGACGTGCGGTATATCGGGCCCGACTCAACTCTGAAGGGGGAGATGCCCCTGAACTGGCGATTGAAACGCTGGATACGTATTATCCCGATCGTAAACAGGTTGCTGCAATCCGCCGAGAAGGCGCCATTGTCGAACAGCTCCAGCATATCGACGGCGTGCGCCAGATCCATAAAGTGCTTCCACATGGCAGCGGTAACCTGGCACTGATCACGGATTTTTATGACAGCACACTGGCACTCTTGCTGGCAGAGTCCGGCGGCAAAGGCTTACCGGTTATACAGGTTCTCACGATAGCGCAACGCCTGGTACGAACGCTGGAAGCGATTCACAGCAAAGACATTGTTCACAAAGCCCTGACACCGCAAAACATTCTCTATAACAGCCGCAGCGGTGTGATCGTTCTTGCCGGGTTTGGTATCGCATCAGAGCTGGATCAAGAACGGCAAACCGCACACTTGACCAGTCAACCAGAAGGCCCACTGGCGTATATGTCTCCGGAACAAACCGGGCGCATGAATCGCGACCTAGACTACCGTTCGGATTATTATTCACTCGGTATTCTGCTATTTGAACTCCTCACTGGTGAACGCCCCTTCAAAGCCAACAACAGCCTTGAATGGGTGCACAATCACATCAGCCGAATTCCACCAGCGCCCAATGAAATCGCATCCCACGTGCCGGCAATGGTGTCTGCGATCGTGCTCAAGCTACTCGCCAAATGCCCGGAAGAACGTTATCAAAGCGCCTCTGGCCTGCTCCACGATATTTCACGTTGTCTTGACTGTGTAAGCCACGAAGAAGCGTGCGAGCCCTTTGTGCTGGGCGAGAAAGACAGTGTCCAAAAGTTTTTGATTCCACAGCGACTTTATGGCCGTGACAATGAACTTCACGAGCTGCTATCACTGTTCAAAGAAGCAACCGCTGGGCACACGCGCTTTTGTCTTGTGCATGGCTATTCCGGCGTCGGCAAATCCGCATTGGTCAATGAGATCGACCGTTTCCAGGTGCGCGAGCATGGTTTTCTAGTACAAAGTAAATTTGATCAGTTTAAGCACAGTGAAGCCTATGCTGAACTGGCATCGACCTTTCGGTCGCTGGTACAGCAAGTGTTACTTAAGCCTGAAGAGCAACTAACACTCTGGCGTCAACGACTCACCGACGCATTGGCGCCCAACGGCGCCTTGGTGATCGATCTGGTGCCAGAACTCGAATTGATTATCGGCGAACAGCCTGCAGTCGCCGAACTGCCGCCTGCTGAAGCACAAAATCGGCTGCATTTGGTACTCACAGCGTTCTTACGGGTGTTTGCTGGTGAAGGCCATCCCGTGGTGCTGTTTCTCGATGATTTACAATGGAGCGACAAACCCACACTGGATTTATTGCGCAGAGTTGTTACCTCGCGAGAGCAAAGTCACCTGTTGTTAATTGGTGCCTTTCGCAGCAACGAGGTCGGTGCTGGGCACCCTCTGCGCCTGATGCTGGACGATTTGCAAAACCATCACAATATTCGTGATATTCCTATCGGCCCCTTAGATACAGACTCCGTCGCACAGTTAGTGGCTGACTGCCTACATTGCCAGCCTGACGAAAGTCGTGAACTGAGCAACCTGCTTTTCAACAAGGCGCGCGGCAACCCCTTCTTTACCAATGAGCTACTGCGACAGTTATACAAACAAGGCGCTATCATCGCCGACCACGGCCGTTGGTGCTGGCAACTTGATTATGCCAGTTGGGCTGAAGTCAGTGATGACGTTGTTGAGTTTATGCTGGAAAACCTTCGTCAGTTGCCGCCACAAACGCAAATGGTTCTGCAATTGGCAGCCTGTATCGGCAGCACATTCAACCTGCAAACGCTCTCGACCATCTACGAGCAGTCCATCGTCGATACTGCCGCCGCACTTATGCCCGCACTCAAGTTACACACAGTATTGCCGCTGCACAGTGACTATCGATTGGTTAATCAGCAAAACATGGCACTGGCACTCAACCCCAGTTACCGCTTTCAACATGACAGGGTTCAGCAAGCAGCTTATTCATTGATCGATAAGGCCTATCTTGCCGAGGTGCATTTATCCATCGGCCGACTGATGCTGAAAAATGCCGACGGTATCGCAACCAACGAAAACCTTATCGATATTGTTAACCACCTGAACGAAGGTCACGCATTAATTGATAGCGCTGACGAGCGTCTGCAGCTAACAGAACTTAACTTGCGCGCAGCTAGTCGTGCTCGGCAAGCTACAGCGTATACGTCTGCGCTGGATTATCTAGGCATGGCCGACAGCCTTCTACCCGAAAATGCCTGGCAACAGCACCCTACATTAATGCAAGCCCTGACGGCAGAAACACAACAATGCCTGTATCTAACCGGCCAGCACGAGGCCGCGGACCAACGCATTGATATCATGCTAGAACACGCTGAATCGCCACTGCACCATGCCGACATTCTGGCGACACGTACCCGCCAATATGCTACCTCGGGGCGTATGGAAGCCTCGATTTTTTCTGCCATTGAAGGCTTGGCATTGGTGGGCGTTGTAATTACTGATCAACCAACGCTGCAAGACATTGCCAACGAACGCCAACACGTGGAGGTAAACCTCGCAGGTAGAGCCATTGCAGATCTGGTAGATGCCCCAATCGTTGACGACCCGGCAACCCTCACTGCAATGCGCTTGTTGATGGAAATTTTCGCGGCGGCTTTCTTATCCGGTGCCGGGAACCAGTTCCAGTATCTAGTACTGAAAGCCGTTAACCTGTCACTGCGCAATGGTAACTCGCCAGAATCCGCCTTCACGTATGCCGCATACGGTATGCTTCTGTGCGGTGAACTAGACGAACCCGCCGTGGGTTATCAATACGGCAAAGTCGGCCTCGCAATCAATGAGCGTCTTGATGATCTCAGCCTTAGAGCACGTGTTATTTATGTGTATGCAATGTTTGTGCATCACTGGAGCAATCATTGGTCAACGTTAACACCTTGGTTCCGCAAGGGCATAGAAGCCGGCTACCAATCGGGCGACCTACTTTATCTTGCTTACAGTGCACAGGATTGTGTTATCTGGGATCCGACTCTGGATCTGGAAACCGCGCATCAGCTGCATCAAGACAACCTTGAGGTCGTACGTGACTGCGCCTATCAAGATTCGTTAGATTCTGGAACCTTGTTTTTACAACTACAGCGAAATTTACTGGGGCTGACCCACGCCCCCAACAGTTTGTCTGATAACAGTTTTGATGCGCAGCAATGTATTCAGGGTATGCGCTCTCGCCAATTTATGACCGGCATTGCCAACCATCATATCTATCATGCGGAAGTAAGCGTTCTGTATGGTGACTATGACCAGGCACTCGCCTATGTCAGGGCACAAGACAAACTGATTAAGTCGGCCATGTCATTGCCGCAGTTAGTGAGATTCTACATTGTTGCCACTCTCACGCTGACGACGCACTACCCGGCGATGAACGCGGCAGATCAAAAAGTCACGCGCGCGCGTCTGCAGCAAGACCTCGAACGAATGACCCGCTGGGCCGACAACTGTGAAGATAACTTCCGCCACTTACAGCTGTTAATGAGCGCAGAGTTGGCGCACATCGACGGTGACGAAAATCGGGCGCTCAGCCTTTATGAAAACGCCATTGATGCCGCACGAGCCAGCGGCTTCTTACGTGACGAAGCAACCGCCTATGAGCGCGCCGCCCGTTTACTAATTGCTCAAGGCAAAACACGCTCTGCCGAAGGTTACCTGCACGGTGCGCATCGCTTGTATGATCGCTGGGGCGCCCACCGTAAAGTCAAACTCATGGAGCAGGAGTTCCCCTTATTACGTGAACTCAACGGCAGTGAAAACACAGAGGCGGGCAAATCGCTCTACGACCTTGATCTTGCTTCCGTGATGAAAGCCTCCCGCGAAATTTCCGAAGAAATGGTCGTTGAAAGGCTATTAAAAAAAACCATTGCGATTCTGCTAGAAAACGCCGGCGGCCAATGGGGCTGTATGGTTGTGCGTAACGATGGCCGTTATAGCGTTGAAGCTGCTAAACACCCAGAACAGGGGCCACCTCGCTCTCATTTAACCGATAAACTACCAACACACTCACTAGTCCCAACCGCCAGTGGCGACGACATACCACTGCCAATGACATTGATCAGCCAGGTCTTTCACCATGGTGAAGCCGTTGTGCTGCATGATGCGACCAGCGACGGTGCATTCGTCAATGACCCGTACATCGTCGCGTTACGCCCACGTTCAGTACTCTGTGTGCCCATTCAACGTGAACGTTTCGAGGCCGCGCTGTATATTGAAAACAACCTGGCTAGTGCTGTATTCACCCGCGCGCGGGTCGAAATTATCCGACTGTTAGCCGCCCAGGCATCGGTTGCGATTGAAAATGCCCGGCTCTACGAACAATTACAAGACTACTCACACACACTCGAAGAAAAGGTCGCCGAGCGCACGGCACGACTGGAGCAGGTTAACGAGGAGCTGCAAGGCCTAGCCGAACGCGATGGTTTAACTGGCGTTGCCAATCGTCGCCGCAGCGATAGTTATCTGCGAGAGAGTTGGTTGCGCCTGCGTCGCGAATCGCAACCGCTGTCGGTTGTTCTGCTGGATGTTGACCACTTCAAACGCTTCAACGACACCTATGGGCACCAAATGGGCGATGATTGCCTAATACAGGTTGCCTCGGCGCTGCAATCACAAACCTGCCGCTCGACAGATTTGTTAGCACGTTATGGTGGTGAAGAGTTTATGTTGATCCTACCCAATACCGATCAAACCGGTGCGGCATTGATTGCTGAGAAAGTGCGCGCAGCAATAGAAGCCCTTGCGATCGAACATACCCAATCATCCATCGGCAATACCGTTACCATCAGTGTTGGCGCGGCGACCGCGATACCTGATAGTCAAAACACCATCGAAAAACTCATCAACGCAGCCGATCAGGCTCTGTATCGGGCCAAACATGACGGCCGCAACCGGGTATGCCTAGGGGATATCAACGACAACTCGGCGGATTAACCCCATTTAATCCGCCCTCCAGCCGATCCATATCCACTCAGTGTTTCTCAGAAGTAGGCACCAAGCGCGGTAAAGTTTGAGCCTGGTTAAGGGTCACAGACACTGGACTTATGCGACAGGTTTGAGGTTTCATAGATTACCTCGATTTACGCTCAGGTCTCTGGCTCATGCATGACACGTTTGACCGATTCAATTCACGGCATTGCGCCGATACGGAAACACTGTATCAACAAGGAGCCCCGCACCCTTGGGTTTATTGGATTGAAAAGGGCTTTGTCAGCATCAGTATCAGTGATGCTGATGGCCGTCAGAGCATCACAGATTTACTCGGTGCTGGCGATTTTTTTGGCCCGGGCTTGTTCGGCAACGAACAGCGCTCACGCATCCCCTCAGCAGATCAACACCCAAACACATACACGGCCAAACAAACCGCCATTGCCAAACCACTGACTGATACGCGCATCATTCCGGCCGAAGAATTCTGGCGACTGACAGATCAGACCCCGTCAATATCACTCGCGCTGNCGCAACAAATGATCGTAATTCAACAACGTTTGCAGCATCAGTTGTTCTTACAACAAACCGGCACGTTGGAACAACGCCTTGCCTATCTGCTGCACAACCTCTTCGATCGCCTGGGGTTGGAATGCACCCATGGCCATCTGGTAGATATTCGTTTCTCTCAACAAGAGCTGGCCAGCATGGTTGGCGGCAGCCGTCAAACTGTCAGCCAAATTCTCGCAGACTGGCGCCGTTCGGGCGTTATCGATTACACGCGCAGCTATATTTGTCTCGAGGAGCCACAGCGTTTACAACAATTTGCCGAACTGTCAGCTGGCTGACAGTTTTCTCTCCTAAGCTCCGATACAGTGTCGTTGTTTCAATAAAACACCGATCGACTGACAAAAGAGCCTGTGAGAGGGAACCATGAATAAACACATTGCCGCTGTTGTACTAGGGTCTGCTGCCAGTATGGCGCTGGCCGCACCTGCCCCATCCATCGATAAAACCTATAGCCGCTATGTTAATAAAACCGGCGCTATCAGCTTGCCCGCGAATATTCAGCAAGACTGGTCTCACCTCGGCAGCTATGTGGTACATACATCCGAAGACGGCAAAGCCGGGATCGATGTACATCAGGTCTACACCCAGCCAACCAGCATCGATTACTACCGTAAACATCAGCGCTTTCCTGACGGGGCCGTTTTGGTCAAAACTGTTTCAGGTACCACCAGCGAAACCTTAACAACCGGCAAGGTTAACTACGCCAACGCATTGAAAGTGACCTTTGTGATGGTGAAAGATGATAAAAACCGTTTTCCCACCAATAAGGCATGGGGCGAAGGTTGGGGGTGGGCGTTATTTGATCCGACTAAACCGGGCAAATCACAAACCACCGATTGGAAAGGCGAAGGCTTCAATAACTGCTTCGGCTGCCATATCCCGGTGAAACAGAATGACTGGGTATACACTCAGGGCTATGAAGATATTCTGACACCCTAATCTGTTCAGATTTTTCGAATGCCACTCTGATGATGGCATTCGAGATACTCGTTCACGTCGTGCTGCCTTATTCTCTTTTTATTCACCTTTTTCCTATCTCTTTTTCAGTGCCTTGTTTGATTCTTTTTCACCGCTCTTTGAACACTGCCCGGTCTACCGCGCTGTCTCTCAGCCGACCTCTGACTCAATGTATCGCTTTACGATTTCACCAAAAAATCACCTATTACGATGAACAGCTCTTCGCTTACTCGGTCTCAGTAGCGATACCCGCGCCTGAACCATCGCCTGCTAGAGGAAACGTCACCGTTATGTTACTGGCTATTACCGCCGTCATCTTCGGATTGATATTACTGGTCTGGAGCGCAGATCGTTTTGTTGACGGTGCCGCCTCAACCGCACGCCATTTCAACATGCCGCCATTGCTGATTGGTATGGTTATCGTAGGTTTCGGCACCTCCGCACCCGAGATGGTGGTATCGGCATTAGCCGCTGCCGGTGGTAACCCGGGCATCGCGCTCGGCAATGCCTTTGGCTCGAATATCACCAACATTGCGCTGATTCTCGGCCTGACGGCGCTACTCAGCCCAATCCGTGCGAATTCACAAGTACTCCATCGAGAGCTCCCCATTCTCATTGCCGCGACCGCCTTGGTCTGTTTGCTGCTGAGTAACGGTGATGTCAGCCGAGAAGACGCTGTCGTGTTGTTATTGGTATTCGCAATGCTAATGAGCTGGACAATCTGGCAAGGCTTACAGAAAAAAACCGATTCACTCGCCACACAAGTGGATACTGAACTCAATACATCCACCTTACCGATTCGCGCCGCGATTACTTGGCTAGTTGTCGGTTTACTGGCACTGATTATCAGCTCGCGTCTACTGGTATGGGGGGCCGTGACTATTGCCCATACGCTCGGTATCAGTGATCTCGTGATTGGTTTAACGGTCGTTGCCGTCGGTACGTCATTGCCGGAACTAGCAGCATCCATCATCGCTGCTCGCAAAGGGGAAGATGATATTGCACTGGGCAACATCATTGGCTCAAACCTATTCAACACATTGGCGGTGATCGGTATTGCCGGCGTCATTCACCCGATGCAAATCGGCCCTGATGTGTTGTATCGCGATATTCCGGTGATGGCTGCACTTACTGTCTTGCTCTTTACATTCTGTTTTGGTTTGCGTGGTCAGGGGCGAATTAATCGGTTTGAGGGCAGTGCCTTACTGCTGTGCTATCTGGCCTACAATGCTCATCTGATCAGAAGCAGTCTCATGATGAGTCACTAGCTGCGTCCAAAGCAGCCATCAGCTACCTCATCAAAACACTGTTTTCAGATCAACTCGCCTCGGGCATCCATCTCAACATTTCTTAATACCTCTCAGTATCTCTCAACATTTCGCTGACCAAAAAACACGAAATATTGAGACTCTCAATATACTGACAACGCGAAAATATCATAACTTGTTGTTTTATATAACAATAAAAAGTTGGCACAGTTCATGTAATAAAGCCAACGACGAACAGAGAGATGTTTGTTACCCACTATCATAAACAAGGAGTTCATTATGTCTGTGACTAACAGGGTCACCCGGAACGCTCACTGGCTGCTGCGTATTGCATTGGTTAGTGTGTTTTTCTACCACGGTGTTCTGAAATTCATGAACCTGGAAGGCTTCACTCAGATGTTGCCGATTTCGTACACCGACGTTGTTTTGGTTGCCCTCACCCAGGTTGGCGGCAGCCTGCTACTACTCATTGGCGGTTTTAAAGATACTCCGCTGTTTGACCTGGCCACCCGCATCGGCGCCGCCGTGAATATTCCGGTGATGATCGGCGCAATTGCCATGGTTCACTGGGGTCGCTGGAACTTCGTACCCACAGACACTCACCCACTCGGCGGCATGGAATTTCAAGTGATTCTGGCGTTAGTGATGTTGTACCTCGTCATCACCGGCAATCAAC
Source organism: BD1-7 clade bacterium (assembly GCA_902705835.1). Taxonomy (NCBI): domain Bacteria; kingdom Pseudomonadati; phylum Pseudomonadota; class Gammaproteobacteria; order Cellvibrionales; family Spongiibacteraceae; species BD1-7 clade bacterium. Next base: position 20,247 of record CACSIN010000008.1, on the reverse strand, counting down.
TTCTGCATCGACGAATTCATCCACGTGTCGCCTATATCTGAGCGCCAGCGCTTAAACCGCTGACACCCGTTTTCTATTGATTTATCGCGACGCACTGCCCCGAAACTGAAGTCGTAACTGAAATCATAAAACTCACCCGTGAAGTGCTGGAAAACAGCACACATTGATTCAAACCCAAAAAGGAAGGAACACCCCATGTCAAACATCAAACTGTATCGCCACCCACTGTCTGGTCACTCTCACCGCGTTGAAGTACTGCTGTCATTGCTGGGCCTAAACGCTGATATCATCGATGTCGACCTGATGAATGGCGAGCATAAATCCGATGCTTTCTTGCGGAAAAACCCGGCGGGGCAGGTACCGGTTCTGGAAGACGAAGGTCAGATCATCAACGACTCCAATGCCATGCTGGTGTATCTCGCGAGCAAATATGACGCCAGTGGCGCCTGGTTGCCAAAAACACCCGCTGCCGCTGCCGAGGTACAGCGTTTTCTCACCGCGGCAGCTGGCCCGGTGGCCTTTGGCCCGGCAAGTGCACGTTTAGTCACCGTGTTTGGGGCCGGGCTTGATCATCAGAATGCGATCAACTTGGCGCACAATTTACTGGCACAGTTAGAACAACACCTGCAAGGCCGCCAATGGTTAGTCGGTGATGCACCAACCATCGCAGACGTTGCCAACTACGCTTACATCGCACACGCCCCCGAAGGTGATGTTGCATTAGACACCTACCCGAATGTACGCGCCTGGCTGAATCGTTTTGAGTCTTTGCGAGGTTTTGTCCCCATGCAGTCCACTGCCGTTGGTTTGGCTGCCTGATAGGTAGCCGCGCGGCACCGATGACAACCCCTCGATCATTGGTGCCGCTTTTTTAAGCCCATACATTTGGCCCATACCATCTAGCCAAAACCCCGCTGCCAGCTGACATATTTCAACGAGGTAACATCATGAATTTGCCCGCCCTATCTAAAATTCTCTCGCCGTTTCATGAGGGTGAAAAAATCATTCAGCAACGCCTCGGCGTGCGCGATCGTATGGAAAAATTTGGTAGCCGTGTGATTCGCGATCACCTTCCAGATCAACATCGGGCGTTCTATCAGCAATTGCCGTTTTTATTTCTAGGCCACGCCGATGCAAACGGTTGGCCTTGGGCATCCATCGTTTGTAACCCTCCCGGATTTGCCGTATCGAACGACTCCGAGCATCTGACACTTAACGCCTCACCCGTTGCTGGCGNCCCACTGGCAGAATCCCTCACACCTGACCTGCGAATCGGTCTGCTCGGCATCGAATTGCATAGCCGCCGGCGTAACCGTCTTTCAGCAACGATCAGCGAGCAATCTAACGATCACTTTACACTCGTTGTTGATCAATCTTTTGGTAACTGCCCGCAGTATATTCAGGGCCGGGAATGGCATTGGCATGAAGGCGTCATTCCCGCGCCACCGAAACATTTTTCAGCATTCGACGAAACCACGCAGGCATTTATCGGTGCCGCAGACACCTTCTTTGTTGCCAGTGCCGTTGGTGCTAACCACAAACAAAACGCCTCTGATGAAGAAAAAATTAACGGTGTTGATATATCGCACCGTGGCGGTCGCGCAGGTTTTGTTCGGGTAGATAACAACCGGCAACTAACAATCCCAGACTACCTCGGCAACTTTCACTTCAACACCCTCGGTAACTTTTTAAAGAACCCGAAAGCCGGCTTGCTATTTATCGACTTTGATCGCGGTGATATTTTGCAATTGATCGGTACCGCAAAAATACTCTGGGATTCCCCAGATACCCGCCACTTCGAAGGCGCCGAACGCCTCTGGACATTCACACTCGAACGCGGCCATTGGATTCGTAACGCGCTACCGGTACGATTTACAGCGCCAGAGTTTTCCACCAACAGTTTGCTCACCGGCACTTGGCAAGAGGCCAACGCACGCCAGCAAGCCGAACAAGACACACAACGCTGGCATTCCCTCACCGTTGACGACATCGTCGATGAAAGCAAAACCATCCGTTCGTTTTACCTGACATCCGAAACACTTACGCAGCCGACGTATTTGCCCGGCCAGTTTCTAACACTGCGCATCCCGACCCAAACCGCAGGCGGCAACGATTGTGGTGCTACAAATGAGAGCGACATTGTGCGCACCTACACCGTCTCCAGCGCACCAGCAGACCGGCGTTTACGCATCAGCGTTAAACGCGAGTTTAACGGCCGTGCTTCCGGGTATTTGCACAATCATTTGAATATTGGCGATAGCCTGGAAGCACAGTCACCGCGCGGCAACTTTCACTGGCAGGCAGATTCTTCCCGCGCTGCCGTACTGATCGGCGCAGGCGTTGGCCTTACCCCCATGGTTGCCATCGCCCGCCACTGCTGGCTTGAAAGTTACCGTACACGCAAGCCACGACCCGTTATCGTATTTGCCGCAGCCCGCAACGCCGCCGAGCGACCCTTTTTTGAAGAACTGAAGCAACTGCAAACACAAAGCCAGGGCATGGTGCGGGTTGTTTGGGCACTCAGCCAACCCGAATCATCACTCAAGCCCGGCCAGGATTACCATCACCACGGCCGCATCAACCAAGAACTATTCCAAGCAGTATTGCCACTGGATGACTACGATTGCTACCTGTGTGGCCCAGACACCTTTATGCAATCGATGTACGACACTCTAAGTGACCTCGGCATTAACGACACACGCATATTTGCTGAAGCATTTGGGCCATCAAGCCTGCAACGCAAGATACCCAAAGACAGCCAATCAACAAAACTGGCGGCTCACTCCGAAACTTCCCCCAAAACCCAGCTCGCCGACAGTGCTTTGGTTCGATTTTTCGATAGCGATCAACAGCTAGTATCTGAACACACCTGGCAAGCCGATGAAGGATCTCTTCTCGATTTGGCCGAAAACCACGGTTTACAACCCGCATTCAGCTGCCGTGCCGGTCAATGTGGCGCCTGTGTCGCCTGCGTTGAAGGCGCAGATATCCACTATGATGAGCAGCCGCAGTGCGCCCTGAATGAAGGGCAGGTAGCCCTATGTGTTGGCCGCCCTGCGGTCGCAACTAACGGGTTGAGCGAGCCACCCGTTTTATCGGTATATTGGGATTAATTCAGTGCCGACCTGCCCCCAAAACAAGGGGCGGCAGCACTATTTTTTTGCTCTCTGCCCCACTACGAACCATTGATAACTAAATCAGTGACTACAACAGAGTGGCTATGAAAATACCCCTGAATAAACCTGACAATCCGGATCCTCATCTTCACGCCCCTGGCGCATACGCTCGCGAAATATCTCGCCATAATGCTCAAGATATTCAAAATAGGGGCCATAGCAATTGTGAGTTTCAAGAATCAGATCAACTAACGATTCTGCAACGATAACTGTGGACTGAGCTTCTTCAAGTCTAAAAATCAACTTGCCTGGATCAAGACGCGATTGATCCAACACTAATTTTCCAAATTTATCTACCTGTGTTTGATTGATAGAATCCATCTGATAGAGCGAGTTACCCATATCAACACACCTTTGCTTATCTAACAGGTGGGCCAGATAGTAAGGTTCATCAATAATCCGATGCTTTTTGTCACGTAGCTTAACGGAATAGAATTCAAGATCCGCGCCAGAGTTTGCTTGCAAAACCTCTTTCAGCTTCTTGGACAGGATCATCAGATTCCCATAATTAGGCAAAGCATCAGAAAGCTTTATGCCAGATTCGATATCTAGCACGAAAATAAGATCGTCTTTCATCCATTGTTTAACCGATGTGGCTTCAACCAGCTGATACTCTTTTGGGTGCTGCGCAATAAATTCAGGCGAATCACGGACCCACGCCAACGACTCATCATCACTGGATGACCATAAAAAATATTCCATTAACGTTATCCTTTGCCTTTTCTAGGTTTTGCAAATATTTTTTCAACCGACGTTTGCCTCGCGGATGCCACAATATCCCATAGGTTGGCGGAAAATTTATCCATTTGGGAAACGATATTGTCTGGAAAATTAGGCCCGCCTGCACACGATTCACTTGCACTTATGTATTTCTTCAACAAGTTTTGCAGCTTCTTCGCATCACCAATAACAGACTTGTTATAGCTCCTATGCGAGCCGTTATGCGTGGGTAAATTGTGGATCTTCGACCCACTGGACAACTTGGGGAGTAAATCAGATTTATGCCCCGGTTAATGTTGTAATCCAGCTTTCTACTAATCTCTATACAGTTCCAGTCATCCATTAAAGTATTGAATTGCTTAGGGGAGCCTCTAAAAACGTAGGCGGCGCAGCGCTGGCGAGGCAAAATTCGATGAAAAACGGGAGTTTATGTGCAATAAATGACCGATTTGATTTGAATTTTAACGACGCCAGCGCAAGCAAGATAGTTTTTAGAGGTTCCCTTAGGTATTAAATGATGAGCTTCGTTGGTATAGGGAGTATTTGAATTCGTAAAATTAAATTCATAATCAAAATGATAAGCCTCTGCATGTGCATTACTTCCAGGCTCTATGGCAGCTCTACGTGGTTGTGTGCGTTGATCCAGTAATGCTTGTTTGATCTGTTCATTATTTGCGTAGCGCTTGAGCCTATACCTATTACTTTTTGTATAATCGTAGGCATTTTTTCTATATTGAGATTGCTGATAAAAGACGGCACTGTTCGGCGCCTGCGTGCTTGTATGTTTTGTCATCCTGTCGTTCCTTGATTCCATATAGATCGTGACAATTCCGTATATGTCACCACTTCGATTTTTTCACACGAAAACACCAGTGAAAACCCGAACAACCCCCTCAAGCGTCACTGGTTAACCCTTGTGTAAAAAATACTGTTTCTTTCTAGCCATATTCAGTTTTTCTTAGGACTGAGAAAATGCTGCAATTGTTTGAAAATTTGCTGCCCACCTTACTCATGATTTACCAATAGGTTGTGAATCCATTTCTCTTTTCTAAAAATCCGAATTCAACTTTTTTTCACTTTTAATGTTCAGCAACATAAAAAATCGTATTGAACACCGCCGAACTAGAAGGGTTCTCACTCCCATGCAGCCTAGTTAAGAGATCTTTTACAATGCGTAGTGACGTTCCAGCTATTTGTACATCAAAGTAGTGTTAACGGGTTCTAAGCTAAACCACAAGCGAGTACACATGATTGACAAAAGTTCACTCATATTAAATCGATAACTTATAAACGAATTTCTCTTTAAAACGCTATTCCGATCAGACCTTTTCTCCAGTTTTCTGAACTTCACTAACTTTCTTTAGGCCAAGTACCTATCGGAAAAATAAGGATTAAAATAGCTAAAAGATAACGTAAATTTATAGGATGATCATTAACGGTGTAACACTAAGCATATGTGGCAGATCAGTTACAACTGGCCAAGATTTAACATTTTTTTTCATACAACTGTGCTTATAATCAGCAGCGATTCGCGCTTACTATCATTACGCATGCTTCACGAAGAATACTTCTATGTCTACCGAAAAAAATAATCTGGTTACCCTGATGAGCCATGCCTTCGGGCGTATTGGCGAGTGGTCGATGCAACACCGTTGGATCGTTTTTAGTATTGCGGTTTCGCTCACCATGGCTTGTATCTACCTGGCCGGCTCTGTGCGCATGGATAACGGCTTCGAATCGTTTTTTGACGATACTGACCCTGCCTATTCTGCATACCTGAAGTATCGTGATGACTTTGGCTCTGACGAAGTCGCATATCTCGTCTATGACGCCAAGGGTCGTGAGAAAGGAGTATTTGATCTCGCCCTCATGCAAACCATCCAACAATTGTCAGAAGACATCGAAAACAACATGCCCTTTGTCAAAGATGTAAAGAGCATGACCAATGCCGAGGTAATGATCGGCGTCGATGGTGGACTTGAGATATTGCGCTTGGATGAAGATTTTCCGGATGATCAGGCAACGCTGGATGCCTTCGCAGATACCTTGATGTCTAAACCAGTGTATATCAATAATCTGGTATCAGAAGATCGCCGCTACGGCGCAGTGTTGATCGAAATGACCGCCTCCAGCATCGACCCGGTCGATACCTTGCGGCTAGATCCGGACGGTGGTGATGGCTTGGAAAACCTTTACCCGCAAGCCAGTGATAACGTGCTTCGTGAGATTTTGAGTCGCCCGGCCTATGCGGATCTGGATATAGTGATTTCCGGTGATGTGCCGCTGAACACGGCGTTCAATACCATTGCCACAAAATACATGTTTTTGACCTTTGCCATGTGCTTTAGCGCAGTCGCTGTTTTGTTACTGATTTTCTTCCGCGGGAAAATAATCGATGCGGTCGGCCCAATGGCCGTGGTGTTCTTATCGATTCTAATGACGGTAGGGTTTGTCAGCTTAGTCGGTTGGGATATCGATATGCTGTTCGGCATGGTACCCACACTGGTTGTCGCTGTGGGTGTTGCGCATTCAGTACATATCGTTTCGGAATTCCGATCCTATCAGGCGCGTTTGGGTAATCGAACGGCTGCCTTAAAACACACGTTTTATCTGGTCGGTGCGCCGTGCATGCTCACCAGTTTGACCACCGCTGCGGGTTTTATGTCGCTAGCTATTTCCCCCATTAAAGCCATCGAACATATGGCCGTATATACGGCATTTGCAGTGATCGCTGCGTTCTTTTTGTCACTGACATTACTGACCTTCTTCCTATCGTTTGGCAAAGCCAAGCCGATTGAAACGTCTAACAAACCCCATCGCATGGAAGCCCCATTAGCCGCCATCGCACGTTTTAATATGCGCCACCCAAAAACTATCGTTGCAGTTGGTTTGGTTGCCTTTGCGGTCATGATTTCAGGCGTCACAAAAATTGTTGTGGATTCTAACTTTCTGCTCGATTTCAACGAGAAGGTACAGGTACGCCAAGACGCCGAACACATTGATGCAACCATGAGCGGCGTTGGCAGCTTAGTCTATTTGTTTGATGCGGAGAGCGCGGATGCGATCAAAGATCCTGCTGTATTACGGGACATCGAGGCGTTTCAGGCAGAGTTGGATCAACAACCGCTGNCCCGCAAAACCTTGTCTATCGTAGACTTAATCAAAGACATCAACCAAAGCTTCCACAATGGTGATCCGGCGTATCACACCATTCCAGATGACCAAACACTGATTGCCCAGTATCTATTGGTATATGAGCTATCTGGCGGTGAAGAGTTGGCAAACTATGTATCCACGGATTACGCGCGGGCAGCGTTGGATATTCGTATTCCGATGACCGCCACTAGCGAAATGGCCGCCTTAAAATTGGCCATGACCGAGTACGATCAACAGCATCCACAACAGCAGAGCGAAGCCACCTTCAGTGGTATGGGCGCTCTTTGGATGCAACTGGTGGATTATATTTCGCGTAGCCAGGTACAGGGTATTATGCTGGCGTTCGTGGTGATCACAGCAATCATGTGTTTTATCTTTCGTTCATTCAAAGTGGGTATTATCAGCATGGTGCCCAACCTGTTGCCAGCGCTTGCAGCAGTTGGTTTGATCGGCTGGATTGGCGTGCCACTGGATTACATGAAACTGATGATCGCACCGGTTGCATTAGGTATTGCGGTGGATGACACCATTCATATGATGACCCGTTTACACCATGAATTCCGCCAACGTGGCAACTACAACGAGGCATTGGAAGCCACCATGAAAGACGTGGGCCGCGCCTTGGTGATTACGTCAATTGTGTTGATTACCGGATTTATGTTCCTAACGATTTCGCCGATGGATAGCCAATTCTGGTTCGGTTTATTGCTATCAACCACCATCTTACTGGCATTGGTTGCTGACTTTTTCATCATGCCGTCGCTGGTGTTACTAACCAAGCCGTTTGGTGCAGAGTTTGATCCGGCAGATACCGCTGATTCAGCCAACACGCAAACATTACAGCCAACCGCATAATAGGTATCTTCGAAAGTGTCTCCAAGACAGCCGGGCATCGTGCGAACAGATGCCCAGCTGCTAGTGGATTTATGCGGGAAGCTAGAGCGAGTCGGTACATGTAAATGACTGATCGCCCGAGCAATCATCCAACCGCCACCAAGTGACCTGTGCGGGTAATTGGCAGGGATCGATGATATCGCCCACCATCGGCAATAAATAATCGATTTGTTGAGATTGCGCTAATTGGCTGATTTGCTCCATAGGGTCCATCCAGGCATGTATCGACAAATCAAACGTCCCGTTATGGATGGGCACCATTAAATTAGCGTTAACGTCCTGAAATGCCTGTATCGAATCTTCCGGCATCATATGCATATCACGCCAGGCGGGGTTGTATGCCCCGGCTTCGATAAAGGCAACATCAAACGGCCCATGAGCCTCCCCGATGGCTTTAAAACCGGGAAAATAACCCGAATCTCCACTAAAAAAAATCCGTTGATTCGCGCTCTTCAGCACCCATGATGCCCACAGGGTTTCATCACGATCTAACAAGCCGCGCCCGGAAAAATGCTGAGCTGGCGTCGCAACGAGTTCGACATCGCCAACATAGGCCGATTGCCACCAGTTTTTCTCAACCACTTGCTCGGCAGGAATCCCCCAATCCGTTAATATTTCACCGACCCCCTGAGGCACTATAAAAAGACGGGTACGCGACTGCAGATCAAGAATCGATGTTTTATCAAGGTGGTCATAATGGCTATGGGAGATAACTACCGCATCAATATGCAGCAACTGTGTGGGGTCGAGTGGCAATGAATGAAAACGTTTTGGCCCGATCCATTGTACCGGCGATGCTCTTTCACTGAACACTGGGTCGATCAAAAAGCGTTTACCGGCAAGATCAATTAACAGCGAAGAATGGCCCAATTTTACAAACCGGAGGGTTTCAGAAATCGTGCTCAACGCACCTATCGGCGTTTGGGTAATTGGCAATGCAACGTCAGGCACCGAGCGGTCGCTTTTATTGAACGCCAAGCTGCGCATCTTGGTCATGAAGCTGTTTTGCGCTTGTTGAGGTGTCGGGTTGTGGTATTGGCCATCGTAGAACTGGGCGGGTTGTTTTTCATAGGCATTCATTTTTTGTTGCCCTTGCTCAGCTGTCATATTCGCCGCACTGACTGTTGCCCCCGCCATCAAAAACCCTCCAGAGACCACAGCTACTATTACGCTGGGCAAATAACCTAACCCTTTCAATCGCATTATCCTAATTCCGTTACCGATGATTGCGCAGCATCATCCAATCAGAGGATTGCTCGCGTCCACAGCGGTCAGTCTAATCGGTAGTTTGCCACGTGTCGCCGGATCATCGGTGATGGATGTCTAAAAGCTGGATTCCAACTTTTAATAAAGCCATGCCGTCGTCTTTTCGTCGACTTATGCGTCTAACATCAGATAGCGTACATTCAAGGTTACTGCGAAAACCCAAAAATCGTGCGCCCACCCATGAAACCAACGAGCTCATTAAATGAATTTTGATACTCTATGGCAAGACTACCGCCAGGCGCTGCGCAATTTCCTTCGCTCACGAATGCCTAGCGCGGCAGATGCCGATGATCTACTTCAGGACATCATGCTCAAGAGCCTGAACAACCTGCACACTCTAAAAGCGGAAAACAACATCAGAGCCTGGTTGTTTCAAATTGCTAACCATGCGATTGCCGATTTTTACCGTGCACGTGCGCGCCAGCAACTGCCCTCAGCGGACGACCTCTGGTATGACGTTGCCGATACTGACGATGCGCGCGATGAACTCCTGCGGTGCCTAGAGCCTTTCATTCACGCACTACCAGAAGAACAAGCGCAGCTATTAATCGCTGTTGATCTCAAACACATACAACAGAAAGCCTTGGCCGATGAGCTGGATATTAGCTATTCAACGTTGAAGTCGCGCGTTCAAAAAAGCCGTGAACGGCTACGGGAAGTATTTGAGCAATGCTGCGAATTCGAGATGGATAGCCAAGGTAACTTGGTTGACTACCATCGACGCCAGCCCAACTCCCCACATTGCACCGCAACCGGCGTTGACCCTCCCCCCCCAGAAACCGCCAACAGCAAGCCGCAATAACAACTCCGGGGGTTGACTCAACCACAGCAGGAGGTCTGTTGTTCCGGTTCCGCGCAGCAAGCAACGGCAGCATCGCCGTAATCCGCATTGCATACCCCGGTTTCTGGGAGGGTCAGTTGCAATCGATTTGCTGCTTCGGCATCNCCGGCAAGCGCTGCTGCAATCGAACGTACCTGCTCGTAACCCGTCATCATCAAAAAGGTTGGCGCTCGGCCATAGGATTTCATGCCGACAACATAAAAATCACCATCCGGATGTGATAGTACATCTGCGCCATGCGGCATAACTGTGCCACAACTATGCAGATTCGGATCGATCAAGGGCGCTAACGCGGCAGGAGCTTCAACCGTGCTATCCAACGATAATCGCAGTTCACCGGTTATACTCAAATCCGGGCTGAACCCGGTAGCCACGATGATTTGATCGACAGCAAGCGGGCCATCACCTTCGCGCGTGTGCTGCAGATTGACCGCTAGCCCTTTGGCGGATGTCGATACCGAATTGACCTGCATGGATGTCAGCAGTGTCAGCCGGCCACTTTCAATCGCATCTTTCGCGGCTAAACCTAACGCTCCGCGCGCCGGCAGTGCATCCTGCTCACCACCGCCCAGCAACTTCTGCACGTTAGTGCTGCGCAACCCCCAATAAACATGAGATGGGGAATCAATGCCTTCAAGCTTCAACAAATCAAGAACCGCATTAATCGCAGAGTGACCGCCACCCACGACCAAGGTGCGTTGGCCTTGATAACGGTGACGATGTTTACCCAGCACATCCGGTATACCGTAAGTGATATGTGCTGCATTCTCGATTTCTCCGGGCACCGGCAATCCATCAAGCCCTATCGGGTTTGGCGTAAACCAGGTGCCCGATGCATCGATAACGGCATCTGCTCTGAGACGATGCTGGCTGCCGTCAGCAGAACGGTATTGCACGGTATAGTCGGCGGTTTCACGCTGATGGGAAGACAGCTTACTGTGACCGGTTTTTGTTACCGCGATCACATCGGCACCATAGCGGATATGAGCAGCCAGCGCTGTTTTTGTCGCCGCAGGAACCAGATACTGGTCGACAATTTCACCCGAGAGCGGAATACCCTCTGCGTCCGGCATCTGCCAATCAGTTGCTTTCAACAGCGTTTCGACGGCAGCATCAATCAGGTATTTCCACGGTGTGAATACTCGCACATGGGCCCATTGCGTCATCGCATGGCCGGCATTGTCGCCACGTTCTAGAACAATTGGGGTCAGCCCTTGCTGCATCAGGTGAGCCGCCGCCGCCAAGCCCACAGGGCCAGCGCCGATAACTATCACGGTTTTTTTGCTTTGCATTGTTTGTGTCTCCGAACAAAATCAATTTGCTTTCATTCGTTAAGACGCAACCTCGCCAGAAAAGACGACGATGTGGTGCAATAAAATCTTTTCTCGCTGCGGTACCCTCAGCCCCACTAAAAACCGAATACCAAAACCAAGAACTGAAATCTCAGCGACCGACCTTTGGCGCTATTGAGCAGTTACTTTCGTCTTTGCAGCCACTCTATTTCCAAACTTTTCCACGACAGGCTGTCTTCATTCGATGAAATCACCAAGGATGTTGGCGTTATCACGCGCTTTACTTCATCCTTTAACGGAGTGTTTATCACAGTTCTTTATCCATGATTGCTCCGTGACTAGAGAACAACCCAACAAGGAGAAGGGAATCTATGCAATATCGTGTACCAACAACGGCGTTATTACTCTCGGCACTATTCTCAATACTATTAGTCGGTTGCGGAAAATCCCCCGCACCTGACACCGACAGCAACCCGCTCGCAGCACAACCACCCACAATGGTCGATACGACCCAGGGCAACACCGATGCTGATGACATCACTGGCGTCATGCTCTTCGACACAGTGGTACCGGTGAGCTGCGATAAAGATGCAAACACGTTAGCGAAAAGTAAAACGCGTTTGGAGGAAAGCGGCGCGATGATCAACAACTCACAGTGCGCACAACTCAGTGATGCCGCATTTACAGCAGTTTGTGGTTCACCGACGGGGAAGTTTTTTATCCACGAAATTACGGCTAAAGGTATCAGCAGTGCCCAGCAAGCCAAATTTCAGCAATTGGATGACATCACCGAAGATTCTTTTTTTGGTACGTTTAAAGACCCATCAGGTAACGTCGAATATACCGTTGTGGAATGTGAACAAGCGAATTAAGAAAGATGGATGCAACCGGTGGCATTCTGCTGCCACCGGCTACATCAGTGATGATGCGCAACCAAGCTAACTCGCGCTAGACAATCTCTTCCATGAAATCGAGCATTGCCTGCTGACGAATAGTTTTTCGGTGATTCGCCCACAGGGCTTTGATTCGTTCCTGATTACAGATCTTGCGATCAACCAGCACACGTGTATTCAATTCACCAATTTTATCCCCCGCCGGCATCGGACATTTACTAAAGACGACCTGATTTGAAATCAGATCCATAAATGGCCCAGATTTACTGGTCGGCATGATAAAGATCAGCTGCAGCCCCAATGTTTCGGTAAGATAATTAATGACCTCACGAGAGCGTGTTTCATCCATTTTGGAGAACGCTTCATCCACCAACACCATGCGACAATGGGTATCACCTTCGTTATAACGAAAGGCCGATGTGACTGCTGCAGAGCGGATGATATAAGCCGGTGTTTCAAGCTGACCACCGGAACCGGTGCCGTATGTCGACAGCGCGATGGGCTCTTTATTAAGCGGCTCTTTGTAGATTTCATAGAAACGGTAGTTGCGATAATCACTAATACGTTTCAATTCACGCAGCGCCACTTGCTCGTCTTTATCGAGCAACATGCCCATCATCCGATCTCGTACATCACACGATTGCTGTGACAGATCCGACTCAAACAAGGTTCGCCCATCACCGAGATCGGGCATGCTGATCACTTCTTTGAAGAAGCGATAGTAATCATGAAACTCCGGCACCCAATCCCAACCAAAATAGAAACGCTCTCTATCAGCGCCAAAGCGGTGATGTTCGAGTTCTTTGTTTAGATCTTCGAGTAGGCGTTTTCCATCGTTGATCGATTGATAAATCGAATGACAGAGGTTGGTCACAAACGCAGTATTAAAACTCTCTTTTAAGCCGGATAGCTTTTCATGCTTGCCGACCAGCACATTATTTTTGAGCGCGTTATGCATGCTCCCAATCTGGCCCAATACATTCACAATGCCTTTAAAGAAATCAGCATCATGTCGTTCATACACATCCGTCAGATACATGATGGCATCATGGGTATTACTGATCTGATTATGGTGCAAAATTGACTGATAAAGCGCACGTTCGCTGGCTTCCATCGCCTGTTGATATTGGGCAACATCGGCCTGAAAGTTAAACTCGCCTTTGGCCGCACGGGCTTTGTCATCCGCCGCCTTCAGCGCTTCTTCGGCATTGAATGCGTTCCAGATATCAGCGATCTGTTCGACAGTTTGCTCACCCGCTTCCTGCAAGGTTTGTAATTGCTCTTGCTCTGACGCGAATTTATCGATAACCCGAGCGGTACGCTCAAGGTCATTTTTCATCGCACCAATCGATTCAGTTAATGCCTTGGCTTCATCTTCCAGCGCTAGGTACTCGCCATTGAGAACACCCAGCTTGCCTTCAAGCTCGGTGAAATCTGACAGGTCCAAACTATCCAGTTGGGTTTCAGCACGCGACAGTTTGCGGTACATCTCAAGCATATTGCGGATGATGTCCGCACACTCTAACGGTTTGACTGCACCAATAAGATCATAGATGCGCTGGCAGTGATGCATGTCATCATTTACTTTGAAACGCTGCTCCTGCAATAGCAGCAGTTGTTCTTGTTTAGCTTGCGTCGCGCGTTCACGGGCACCGTGACCAAACACCAGATCAGCATCGGAAATATCACAACGGAACATACTGTAGCCGCCGGAACCCAAGCCATTAGCCGTAATACCCCGAGAGGTTTGACGCAATGCGCCTTCATCGCTAACACGCTGCACTGAGCCGTAGGAAGCGCGCACATAATATTCGACCACTTTGTGATCAAATGTCATGACATCAACGATGGAGTTTTTTGCTGGCGAGAAACGCTGAGCATCGTGTTTAACTTTGTTGCCCTGAATAACACGTGCGTTGTTTCGGCCGCCTTTCATATTGCGAACAATACGAATTGCATCGGCTTCAAATTCCGGCTCCACAATAATCGCGAAACGGGCACCGCCCATGTAGCCCTCAATAGCCATTTGCCATAGCGGATCTGTGACCTCAATAAAATCACACAACACAGACGGACGCGCTTCCGGGCACTGGCTTTTTATCGCCGAAATAGCCGCCTGAACATGGGCTGGATAACTCACATGGCGATTCTGGAGATGTCGAATCTCCTGCTCTTTAGCCTGAACTTGTTGTTCAAACCGGGCGAGTTGTTCCCGGCGTTTGTTGAGTGCGGCAAACACTTGATCTCGAAGGCTTAAGTTTTCGCGGGTACGTTCAGGATTATAAAGGCTATCAACAAACTCATTATGCTGGGTTTGTAGCTGTTGCATGCCATCAAGCTTGGTTTCGAGCAACTCTAGGCCAACCCAATCTTTGGTCAGCAACGCCTGGGGATCTAACCCGGTAGATTCGCCGGCTTCCAACACTTTGCGCGTGACCTTGCGAAACTCGGGTTGTTCAAGCGCAGGAACATCCAACCCCAGTGAGTGTTCGCCAAGCTTCTTCTGCAACTGCCGCGCCGCATCGACATTACTTTCAAACTGTTGGTCTTGTTTTAACAGCGGCGCAACTTCTTGTACCAGACGGGTTTTACAGGTTTCAACATCCTGCTCTAACTGATCTTTATCTTTAAGCGCATCAATGCCCTGACGCTGCGCCTTCAGATCAATCAAACGATCATGCAAGCTTTGCTTTTTATCGCGCAGCCGTTCCTGTTGCTGCTCGGCCTCGGTAATGGCTTCTTGCGTTGATCGTTGACGATTCTTCTGGTTAAGGTAATCATCTTGTTTAGCGAACAATTGGCGCGTAAATTCTGTGTACTCAGCGACACACTTATCTGACCAATTTTGCACATAACAATTGGCCTGTGTTTGTGCACCATCGAGGTTGCCAATCGCGTCCATGATCTTGCGTGTGTCTTCTTCCATGCTGTGAATGGTTTTCATCAGCTCGGAGACTTGGCGGATATCCTCTGACAAGTCTTTGGTTTCCAGCACTTCACGGGCAACAAAATCGTTAATACTCTTAACCGGTTTATAGGCCATGAAGTTAGAAAACGTGCGCGCCGCGTGTTTTGCTTCTCGGTCAGAAACAGCCCCCTTTTGACCTCGCAATACACCGTACAAACGACGCAAGTAGGGGCCTTTTTTGTCGTACACTTCGACGGCATTTTTACCCAGTTCACTTTTGAGTGTTGCGGCGATTTCATTCAGGGGGACAACATACTTGCCGCCCTCATCGTCTCGAACAAAGTGCGCAAGTGACAGCGCATGACCGGGAATGATCAAAAACAGAATATCGTCCTGACGTGCCTGGCGTGGAGAACTTGCAGTATCCAGTCGCGCTCGCACACCCATCACCGCAGTGAACACTTCACCGGTTTCTCCCTGCGTAGGGTGAAAAATTCCAGCAACATAACCGTCAGTTGGCCGCGGACGTGAATAACTGCCGTCATCACAGCCAAGAATATAGGAGGCTAACGTTCTAACTTGTTTACCACCACGGCCACGCTGGGTGGTTTCATCTTGACCGGGGTTAAAATTAAAGAGGTTTTCATGGGCCGCAGTCATCAAAGACTGCAAACCATCAGCGGCCGTTGTTTTACCTGAACCGTTACCACCAGAAAACAGATTAATTGGCCCAAATTCGAATTCTTGCTGAGGAATATTGCCCCAGTTAACAAACACACCGCGTTTACAATACATGGGCATCTCCTGCAGGCTCTGCAGTATCACTCGACTTTTCTGACGGCGGATACAATTGCGTCAGTACATCATCATTCACATAACTGGTGATCGCCGGCTGGATGCTCAGCCAACTTTCAGCGCTATCTAGATCCATCTCGGCGTTAAAATGCACAAGACGTAACTGGCGCAGACGCTTAAACAGGGTTTTACGTTCAC
The DNA here is from genome assembly GCA_902705835.1 of BD1-7 clade bacterium. Lineage (NCBI taxonomy): Bacteria > Pseudomonadati > Pseudomonadota > Gammaproteobacteria > Cellvibrionales > Spongiibacteraceae > BD1-7 clade bacterium. The sequence continues at coordinate 4,108 of CACSIN010000008.1, read as the reverse complement.
CCTGATTATCAGGCAATGAGCGTTTTAACAGGTTCTTCATAGCGATCGCCAAGCCCTCAACCGGTAACATCACCTGGCCTTTTTCATCCACTTGACCTTCACGCAGGGCTTTCTCATATTCCACCCGCAGCGCTAATATAACGGCCACTTCTTGTTGGTTTGGGCGAGTTCTGAAGCCACTGTTAAATGCGCCATTATCCTGATCTGGCATACCGGGTACTTCAGAACCCGGTGGAAACACACGAAGAAACGAAAATTGGCGATCGTGCTGCAGACGCACTTTCAATACCGACAGGTACTCTTCAACCAGCTCTGTGCATTGAAGATATCGATCGTAAAGTTGCTGCTCTATCTGGCTTTCGTCACGATTAATGACACCGTAATCCAATAAACGGATAACCAGCTCAGAAAATTCATCACTGGAGATCTCCAGTGTGCTTAACGCTTCATCCAAAGCGGAAATCAGTTGCATCGTTATTCACTCTCAGTGCTAACGAGCTCGATGGTGAATTCATCAAAGCTCTTATAATAATCATTATCTTCGACCTGGCGGCCGGTATAGTTCAGCTGAAACTTAAGTTCGGTACTCAAGCTGTTAACGGCACCAACCTCAATAACATGTGCCATGGCCAGTAAATCGCGCGCGCCTCGGATCGGCAAATCCCTCGTCGAAATAGATTGCCCACTTTTCAACGCTTCGCTGACATAATCTTTAACCCCACTGTTGTTAAGGATAAAGGCCTGATCCAACAGTTGTTGCACCATCTGCTCACGCTTGGCGATGTCATCTACTTCACCGAGCTCGACAATAGCTGAATCAACATCGGCTTTAATGCGCCGCTCCTGCATACGAATATGCTGTGGATCAACCCAGCCCATTTGCATCGTCGCCATCACATCCGCGGCCTTTTCGATACGTGCCTGATATTGATCGTCCGATAAATCGGATAGCTCGCGACATACTTCAACGAGATTACTGTCTTGCTGGCTAGTGAGATAAGACAATTGGCGAATGATAATATCAGCACGCTTGGTGAAACTGTGTAACGCGCGTCTCAGCGCTGGCAACATCACATCCGCAGCATTGCGCATACGCTGATCAATGCTATCGAGAATAAACCAAAGGTACGATTGCTCCGACACACACAGATCCGGCACAGTAACACGCAGTTGACGTTCGGCAGCTTGTTTGAAGTCTTTGGATTTTCTGCGGATACCAGTAATCGTTCGCGAGATGTCTTCACGGTGTTTTTCAACGCTATCGGCCGACAAACGAACCGCAATATCCGGTTGGAAGCGCTTTTCCATAAAATCGAAAAACTGTTCCGTGGCTTGTTGTACCAGTTGCTGGGCTTCAACCTCTTTCACCAACTCGCGTTTTCGTTCTTCGAGCTCGGCAATCACATCGGTAAAATCGGTAATGATACGTTCGGAATATTCATAAGCATCGAGTAAATCATAGATTTCCCCCCGGCTGGCAAAGGCTTCGAGCGCGTTTAAAGTATTACGTGTATTTCGATGTCGGGTGCGAATTTGTTTGCTGGCAGACTCGATCAACGCATGCGAAAACAAACGCCCCATGCGCGTAAACGGGAACGTCGACTGCATCGTTGCGCTATCGACCTGCCTCTCAATCCAACCACAATCAATCAGCTGTTTCAGTACCCATGATGCTTGTTCGCGGTGAGATTTAAAGCGCTGCTCTGGCGCGGCGTCGGGATAATCTTCCTCCAACACCAATTTCGAAGAGCGGGCCAATGCCTCTTCCAGTAATTCAATGGTCTGATCGCGATTGAGTGCGTGGCCATAATCGGCAGCTGCGCCAAATTGGCGTTCGTAAAGAAGGCTCAAACTTTGAACAATTTGCTCGCGATACTTGCTGGTGAGCGGTTTAAAAAAGTGCAGACGTTCGTTATTAAAAAACATATTTAGGTGAAAAAACAGGCGCCCGAAACGGCTTTAATGTGGCTATTCACTGTAGCGGAAAAGGCTTGATTAGCCTACTTTTTGTGACAGTAATTTTACTGCATAACAATGGAATCAACGGATCCACATAATTGCGTTTGTCACCACCGGCTCAGTTGATTATCATCGAGCAACAATAACAATCTCTGCCAGCGAACTAAGCATGAAGACTTATCGCCAATCGGCAGCGCAATAGACACTATCAATGACTCAGCCTGCTAGTTTCCAGATTCGCTTCGGCAATAAAGACGATGCCTTTCGTGCGCTTTTACTCTGCACGATATTTTTCAATTTTGTCTGTGGCTCGCTGTTTATGCTGCTGGTCAACAGTTTGATACAAGTCGTTTTTGCCTTCGGTGTGTTAATTGCCTATCGAAAACACCAACTCAACCTGCTCGCAGGCTTCAGGCAGGCATACCCTATCGCCTTTTATCTATTGATTGCGTGGCTATGCTGGACATTCCTGTCGCTGGGCAGGGTATTACTATTTGATAACGAACTGAAATCTCAGATTGCACTCGCTATTATTCGCCAGTTCTATTTTGTGACCGCTATTTGTTTTGTTATCGCGTTGATTAAGTATATGCGGATTACCGGCATGCAATACAGCGTGTTGTTTAACACTATGGCTGCTGGTCTTCTAGCAACGCTTGCATACTTGTTGGTGTCCTTTCACTTTGGGCCGACACCGCAATCCAAATTTTGGTTTCTTGGGCTACCGCTAGCCGGGCACATTCGGGTTATCAGCTCAGTGGGTGGCCCGGTAATGCTTATTTGTGCGGTTTACCTATTGATGTATCGCTCTATAAATACCCCACGGGCATTCGCAACAATCTCCGTATTGATCGCCGGTTGGTCAGCGATATTTTGGACAGGTGGCCGCACCGGCATGTCTGCTGCTATTCTCGCGACACTGATTCTGGTCATTTTTTCAGGAGTATTCCAACGTCGGACGATAAAGCGCGTTCCCGCATTGGTATTTTGTATCGTCTGTGGTTTTTTCATCGCGGATCAACTTTCTGTATTTAGCTGGAACGGATTAGGTCGAACGGTCGATACGATCAAGGCGGTAAGTGAAGCCCCTGAGAGCATTGCCGCTCAATCAACCGGGCGAGCATATATGTGGGAAGTATCACTGAACGCGGCGATGGCACATCCAGTGTTTGGGCTTGGGCCCAGCGGTTATGTGTTCATCCCAGAACGTCCGTTCGGCACCGACCCCCACAATTTTCTGATTCAATTTCTCGTAGAATGGGGATTCCCAGGGACAATACTGATCATCACGCTAATGTTGCACGCCCTAGTACACGGCGTACGTCAATTGCCCACCGCATTCAGAGAAAATGATCTCACGTATATCAGTGGTGCGGCAATCGTGCTGGTACTTTCACTCTACGGCATTACCGGGAGCAGTTACTTCCACCTACAGCCGCTTCTATACTTATTGATCGGCTACAGTATTTTCCCGTATAGCAGACCAACGGCGTCTTAATTCGGTCACGCCTCGAATACGTTAAACCAACTTGCTGCATAGACACACGGCACCATCCACCACTAGATGTACGTGTTAGAACTCTCCTCTGGTTTCACAAGTATATTTCGCTGCAAGTTTATCATTGTGTAACCGACAATTGCGCTCTGATTAGACAAGCTCTCAATCGCCATTCTTTATCCATAGACACCTTGCGAATAACACGTACAGTTCCCTAGGGTTACGCACGAACAGTGCCCTATTGCCGACGATTCGGTACTGTCAATCATAAAGAGTCTATCTGAACTGCCGAGCCTAGAGACGATGTTTCACACCCTACGGTACTTATGCACACTGGAGTGCATTGCTTCAGCCATTCTTATTAGCGGGTGAATATGTATCGAGCAGCCTGAACGTTTCAGATCGAGTAACAGCTTGGCATGGAATCAAAAGGGGTTCGCTGAGTGCCGCAGACGTTTAACGCATTAAGCGCTTTCGTAATTGAGGTCGGTGATCGTTTGAGACACGTCTGAGCGTTTTCAGCAGTCAGAAGGAGTGAAACAACAAGGAGAGTTTACAGGTATAAAAAGGATGAGCAACACGGCAGCTGTTAGCCGCAGGGATTGGGGATTGGGGTTAGGATTCACAAACTCCAGATACAATAAAACCCTG